>JBCNOJ010000227.1:0-8145 GCA_039593925.1 Acidovorax sp. | reverse complement strand
TGCCGGGCATGGGCTGCTGTGCCGCCAGCGCGGCCAGTTCGCCGAAGGTGGCGCGCTGGCCTGCAGCGTGCTCCACCCAGCCAGCCTTTACTTTGCACTCTGCGGCCTGCACCTTCCATTGCGCGGCGGCGGCACTGACCAGCATGGCCCGCGCATGGGCACCGGCTTCGCGCATGGGCAGCCACAGGTCCTTGATGCTGCTTGAGCCGCCCGTCATCATCACGCCCACCTCGCGCATGGTCTTGGCCGTCAGCCAGCCTGCCACGGCCTTCATCGATCCGTCGTTGTCGGGGTGAAAAGGCAGGCCATCCACCACGGTGGCGAGGTTGTTGTAGATGTCGTCGATGGGCGCCATCTCCAGCCGCACCTGGGCCCAGTCGGCGTCCAGCTCTTCGGCCAGGATGGCGGCCAGGCCGGTGTGCGCGCCCTGGCCCATTTCGGACTTGGCCATCATCACCGTTACCGTGTTGTCGGTGCCCACCTTGACCCAGCCGTTCAATGCGGCCTGGCCGCTGGTCTGTGGCAGCGGGTCGGCGGGGTGCAGGCGCTGGCGCGGCGGCATCACGCCCCAGCCAATGACCAGCGCGCCTGCGGTTGCGGCGCCGCCAAGCAGCACTGTGCGTCGTTTCACCATGGGTTCATTCCTTTGGGCTTTGAGCGCCTTTCAAGCACGGCACGAAAACTCTCATCCTGTGGGCGGGGCCGTTGGCGCCCATCGTAAGTCCGAGGCGCCGTTCTCCCACGTTGATGGCTGCGAATTTTGAGCGTTTTTGGGCCCCAGCGCTTGTCCATAAAGCGCTAACAGCTACTAAATGAATAGCGTTTCGCCTACCCGACACAACGGTCTTGGCAAAGCGCTGCGCACGGGCCGCCGGGGCGTGGTGTACGCCACCCGGCGTATTTCCCAAGCAGTCCCTGGTCTCCAGAATCCATTCCATCGCACCACACAGCCGCCGGAGATCGCCGGGGCAGGGCGAGCGGTTTGACCCCCTACCTACCGGAGAAGCACACATGCAACGTCGTTATTCCCTCAAGGCCCTCGCGGCCGTCGCTGCGCTCGCTGGCCTGTCTGCGCTGCCAGCGCACGCGCAGGACACCATCAAGGTCGGCATCCTGCACAGCCTGTCGGGCACCATGGCCATTTCGGAAACCGTGCTCAAGGACACGGTGCTGATGGCGGTTGACGAGATCAATGCCAAGGGAGGCGTGCTGGGCAAGAAGCTCGAACCCGTGGTGGTGGACATCGCCTCCAACTGGCCCCTGGCTGCCGAAAAGGCCAAGCAGCTGGTGTCGCAGGACAAGGTTGCCGTGACCTTCGGCTGCTGGACGTCGTCGTGCCGCAAGTCGGTGCTGCCGGTGTATGAAGAAACCAATGCGCTGCTGTACTACCCCGTGCAGTACGAAGGCGAAGAGCTCTCCAAGAACGTGTTCTACACGGGTGCAGCGCCCAACCAGCAGGCCATCCCCGCCGTTGACTACCTGATGAGCAAGGAAGGCGGCGGCGCCAAGCGCTGGGTGCTGCTGGGCACCGACTACGTCTACCCCCGCACCACCAACAAGATCCTCCGCGCCTACCTGAAAACCAAGGGCGTGAAGGACTCGGACATCGACGAGAAGTACACCCCCTTCGGCCACAGCGATTACCAGACCATCGTGGCAGACATCAAGAAGTTCTCCACCGGCGGCAAGACGGCCGTGGTGTCCACCATCAACGGTGACTCCAACGTGCCTTTCTACAAGGAACTGGGCAACGCCGGCCTGAAGGCCAAGGACGTGCCGGTTGTCGCCTTCTCGGTGGGTGAAGAAGAGCTGCGTGGCGTGGACACCAAGCCGCTGGTCGGCCATCTGGCCGCCTGGAACTACTTCCAGTCCATCAAGAACCCTGCCAACACCGAGTTCATCAAGAAGTGGAGCGACTACGCCAAGGCCAAGGGCGTTGCCGGCCACAAGGACAAGCCTCTGACCAACGACCCGATGGAAGCCACCTACATCGGCATCTACATGTGGAAGCAAGCGGTCGAGAAGGCCAAGTCCCCCGACACCGACAAGGTCATCGCTGCGATGGCAGGCCAGACCTTCAAGGCACCGTCGGGCATCGTGTCCAAGATGGATGAGAAGAACCACCACCTGCACAAGTCGGTGTTCATCGGCGAGATCAAGGCCGACGGCCAGTTCAATGTGGTGTGGAAGACGCCCGGCCCGGTCAAGGCCAAGCCGTGGAGCCCGTACATCGAAGGCAACGACAAGAAGAAGGACGAGCCGGACGGCAAGACCAAGCTGTGACCTTGGCTGAAGCCAACGCCGCTTGATCGTTTCCGCCGCAAGGCGTGAAGGGCCCGCTCTTCGTGGAAGGCCGGGCCCTTCGCTTGTTTTGTTGTTGGTTTTTGTCTCTTTTCTTTCCTGGCTTTTTCTCGGGGCGGCCCTGTGGGCAACCTTTCTGCGCTGATGTGATGCTCGTGTTTTTTGAGCGCACCAGTCTCCCTCTTTTCCAAGGACTTTCCATGCTTCGGCATCTGATCCGGACCCTGCTGGTAGCGCTGCTTGCGGTGGGCAGCGGCGCCCATGCGTTGACAGCCGATGAGGCCCGGGCCATGGCGGTTGGCAGCTCGGAAGAGCGCAGTGCCGCCATTGGCCGGGCGCTGCTCACGGCCGATGCCAAGACGGCGGCTTTTTTGCAGGCGCTCAGCGACGATGCCGTGCGCTACACCGAAACGCAGGTGTTTGTGGTGCAGGGCGACAAGGCCCGCGACCCGGTGACGGACGCCGAACTGGCCTTGCCCGACGAGGCCGAAGAAGTGAGCAACAACAACTACATGCGCGGCACGGTAGATCGTGCCATGGCTGCGCTGCAGCTCGCAAACCCCGACCAGGCCGCGCGCGCCAAGGCGATCCAGTCGCTGCTGGGAGACCCTTCGCCCGCGCTGCTGCCCATGGTGGAAAAAGCCCTGGCCACCGAACAGGTGCCCGCACTCAAGGAGCGCCTGGAGCGCGTGCGCGCTGGCGGCATGCTCAGCAGCGACAACGTGCAGAGCCGGCTGGAAGCCGCCAAGCTGCTGGGCCAAAACGCCAATCCCGACGTAAAGCTGATGCTCAATGAGCGGCTGGCTGAAGAGCAGGACCCTGCCGTCAAGAAGCAGATCCTCGCCTCCATCGCAGCCATCGACGAAGGGCTGGTGTGGGGCGAGCGCCTGGGGCAGGCGTTCACCGGAATCAGCCTGGGGTCGATCCTGCTGCTGGTGGCGCTGGGCCTGGCCATCACCTATGGGCTGATGGGCGTGATCAACATGGCGCACGGCGAGTTGATGATGATCGGCGCCTATGCCACCTATGTGGTGCAGGGCCTGTTTCAGAAGTATTTGCCGCCTGAAGTTTTTGGCTTTTATCTGCTGGCGGCCATACCGGTCGCCTTCATGACATCGGCGCTGGTGGGCGCGGTGCTGGAGCGCGGCGTGATCCGCTTCTTGTATGGCCGACCGCTGGAAACACTGCTGGCTACCTGGGGCATCAGCCTGATGCTGATGCAACTGGTGCGCACCCTGTTCGGAGCGCAGAACGTGGGCGTGGAGAACCCCGCGTGGATGAGCGGCGGCGTGCAGGTACTGCCCAATCTGCTGCTGCCCTGGAACCGGCTGATGATCATTCTGTTCGCCATCCTGGTGCTGATGGCCACCGCCTACCTGATCAGCCGCACACGGCTCGGACTCTTTGTGCGGGGCGTCACGCAGAACCGGCCCATTGCATCGTGCATGGGCGTGAACACCGCACGAATCGACACGTATGCCTTTGCACTGGGTTCCGGCATCGCGGGCCTGGCGGGCTGTGCCCTGAGTCAGGTCGGCAACGTGGGCCCCGACCTGGGCCAGAACTACATCGTGGACGCCTTCATGGTCGTGGTGGTGGGGGGCGTCGGGCAACTGGCGGGCACCGTCTACGCGGCCATGGGTCTGGGCATCTTGAACAAGCTGCTCGAAGGCTGGTCGGGGGCCGTGCTGGCCAAGATCACCGTGCTGGTCATGATCATCGTCTTCATCCAGAAGCGGCCCCAGGGCATCTTCGCGATGAAGGGTCGCAGCGCAGAGGCATGACATCCATGAGCACCACTTCCAATCCCATTGACCGCTCTCTGGCTGCCGAGGCCGGCGTGCAGGTCTCGCCGTCGCCCGTTGCCGTGAGCACCACCCCCCACACCTTTTTGCCGGGCCGTGCGCCGCTGCTCACCAAGACTGGCTGGTCTGCCTTCCTGGCCGCGCTGATCGCCGTGTGCGCGCTGGCGCCCGTGCTCAACATGGTGGTGCCTGCGGGCAGCGCACTGCACATGAGCGATTACATGGTGGCCATCCTCGGCCGCATCATGTGCTACGCGATCCTTGCGCTGGCCATGGACCTGATCTGGGGCTACACCGGTATCTTGTCGCTGGGGCACGGGCTGTTTTTTGCGCTGGGCGGCTACATGATGGGCATGTACCTCATGCGCCAGATCGGGCTGGACGGCAACTACAAAAGCGAGCTCCCGGACTTCATGGTGTTTCTGGACTGGAAAGAGTTGCCCTGGCACTGGACGTTCAGCGGCTCCTTCATCGCACAGGCCATCCTGGTGGTGGCAGTGCCGGGCGTGCTGGCCTTTGTGTTCGGCTACTTCGCATTCCGGTCGCGCATCAAGGGTGTGTACTTTTCGATCATCACGCAGGCCATGACTTTCGCGGCGATGCTGCTGTTCTTCCGCAACGAGACGGGCTTCGGCGGCAACAACGGCTTTACGGATTTCAAGCGCATCCTCGACATCCCGATTGCCACGCAGCAGATGCGCATGACGCTGTTTGTGGTCACCGGCCTCACGCTGCTGGGCTTCTTCCTGTTTGCACGCTGGCTGGTGCAAAGCAAGTTTGGACGCGTGCTGCAGGCCATTCGCGACGCAGAAACGCGGGTCATGTTCTCGGGCTACAACCCGGTGCACTACAAGCTCACGATCTGGACCATCTCGGCCATGATGTGCGGCGTGGCAGGCGCCTTGTACGTGCCGCAGGTCGGCATCATCAACCCCGGTGAAATGTCGCCGGCCTATTCCATCGAGATCGCCATCTGGGCGGCCGTGGGCGGGCGTGCCACGCTGATCGGACCCATCGTGGGCGCGTTCCTCGTCAACGGTGCCAAGAGCTGGTTCACCACGGCGTTCCCGGAGTACTGGTTGTACTTTCTGGGCGCCATGTTCATCCTGGTCACGCTGTACCTGCCCAACGGGGTGGTGGGCCTGATCCGCAAACTGGCCGCGCGCGGCGCCACGGGAGAGCGCACATGACGCCAGAACTGATGCAGGAAGGCGCGCAGCGGTACCTGCGCCGCATGGGCGAGGCCGCCCCCACCGGGGCCACCGAATCAGGGGGGCGAGCCGCCGGGTTCTCGCGCGTGGCCACGCCCGGCGAGGTGGACGTCGCCCACGGCCGCATCCTGTACCTCGAAGATGTGCATGTGAGCTTCGACGGCTTCAAGGCCATCAACGGCCTGAGCCTCGATATCGCGCCCGGCGAGCTGCGCTGCATCATCGGCCCCAACGGCGCGGGCAAGACCACGATGATGGACATCATCACCGGCAAGACGCGGCCCGACACCGGCACGGTGTTCTTCGGCAGCACCATCGACCTGTTGCGCCACACCGAGCCTGAGATCGCCAGCCTGGGCATTGGCCGCAAGTTTCAGAAACCCACGGTGTTCGAGCAGCTCACGGTGTTTGAGAACCTGGAGCTGGCGCTGAAGACGCACAAGGGCGTGAAATCCAGCATCTTCTTTCGCCTTGATTCCACCCAATCCGACCGGCTGGCCGAGGTGCTGCACACCATCCATCTGGCAGGCAGTGTGAACCGCATGGCGGGCAACTTGAGCCACGGGCAAAAGCAGTGGCTGGAGATTGGCATGCTGCTGATGCAAGACCCGAAATTGCTGCTGCTCGACGAGCCCGTGGCAGGCATGACCGACGACGAAACCGCGCGCACCGCCGAGCTGTTTTTGACCCTCAAAGGCAAACACTCGCTGATGGTGGTGGAGCACGACATGGGCTTCATCCGCACCATTTCAGAGATCGTGACCGTGCTGTGCGATGGCTCGGTGCTGGCGCAAGGCACGCTGGACCAGGTGCAGTCGGACGAGCGGGTGATCGAGGTTTATCTTGGGCGGTGAGTGTGGCTGCTGCTCGCACCCCATCACATGCCGACATCCCGTCCAGCAATCGAATGCTCTTAAATGAATAGCTGCCCGCGCTTTATGGATAAGCGATAGAGGCCAAAAAGGCTCAAAAAATGCTCACCGTCCAAAACATCAACCAGTACTACGGCGGCTCCCACATCCTGCGCGACGTGAGCCTCACGGCCCAACCTGGCAAGGTCACGGTTTTGCTGGGCCGCAACGGCGTCGGCAAAACAACGCTGCTCAAAAGCCTGATGGGCCTGGTGCCCATCAAGAGCGGGTCCATCCAGTTCGATGGCAAACCCATCGACAAGGCGGCGCCGTACGACCGTGCCCGTGCGGGCATCGGTTTTGTGCCGCAGGGCCGGGAGATCTTTGGGCGCCTGACAGTGGAGGACAACCTGCGCATGGGGCTGGCCTACAAAAGCGGGTCCACGCCCGTGCCGCCGCACCTGTACGAGCTGTTTCCCGTGCTCAAGCAGATGCTCAAGCGCCGGGGCGGGGATCTGTCGGGCGGGCAGCAACAGCAGTTGGCCATTGCCCGCGCGCTGGCGCCCGGCCCGCGCTTGCTTATCCTCGATGAGCCCACCGAGGGTATCCAGCCCAGCATCATCAAAGACATCGGCCGCGTGATCCGCATGCTGGCCGACAAGGGGGAGATGGCCATCTTGCTGTGCGAGCAGTACTACGACTTTGCCCAGGAGCTGGCCGACGACTACCTGGTGATGGAGCGCGGCGAGGTCATCGCCCGCGGCCCGGGCAGCGAGATGGAAGCGAAAGGCATTCGCAATCTTGTGGCGATCTGACGAGGACCTGGCAGCGAACTGGTCACAGCCGGGTGTCGGCCCGGTGCCTCAGGGCTGCTGCGCCGCAGAACCCCCAGAGATTGCTGCGCCTGCTTGCGCCGGGCGCCACCAGCGCGACACGCTCTCCATGATCAGCACCGTGCACACCATCCACGTGCCGCCCAGCAGCCAGCCTGCAAGCACATCGCTGGCGTAGTGAACGTGCAGCACCACACGGCTCCAGCCGGTGGTGAAGATGCATGCACCGGCCAGCATTGCGGCAGGCAGGTGCCACACGCGCGGCAGAAGGCGCGTCGCCAGGTAGGCCAGCATGGCGTAAGCCACCATTGAAGCGCTGCTGTGACCGCTGGGAAAGCTGTAGCCACTGGCCTCTGCAATGCCATGCGTGTGCTCGGGCCGCACGCGCTCAAAGATGTTCTTGAGCACCTTGGTCAGTGCGCCGTTGCCCGCCATGGCCACCAGCCAAGCCGTGGCCAGCAGCCGGTGCTGGCGCAGCCACAGGGCCACTGCCACAAGCCCGGTCAGGCCAGCCAGTGCCCAGCTGTCACCCAGGTGTGTGAGCGTTGCAAACCACTGCAGTACAGCCGTGCCCGCATGCTCGCGCAAACCCTGTGCGATGGCATCGTCCAGCGCCCCCCAGCCACCGCCGGGGCGGCCGCTTTCGGCCAGCTCGGCCAAGGCGGCCCCGGCCAGCACCAGCGTGAAAGCGCTGAAACCCATCGCCGCCACCGCGACCCAGCCCGCCTGCGCGGGCAGCCAGCGGCGAAGCGGCGGGCTGTGCCGCTGCAGGGCCCGCAGGCCCGTCAGTGCCAGGGCGCCGCCCATGGCTGCAACGAGCAGGCCGGCCAGCCACCAGCCGAAAGGGTGGTGCGCCAATTGCGCACCCAGGGCTGCAACATCCAAAGGGGTGTGAAAGATCATCGAAACAAGAAACCCATATCGGCAAAGAAGGCTGTCAGGTCGTCTAGCAGGTCAGCGCCCAGCGGCGAGGGGCATTTGCCGGGCAAGGACAGACGGAGTGCGTGGTTGTAGCGGAGTTCCCCACACCCCTTGTCCGGGCGGGTGTATGTCGAGGAGGCACACGCACAGCGCAGGTCTGTGTGGACCATGCGGGGTGATGCACGGCTTGTCGGCCTGCTCCCACAGGCTCAGGGCGCGGCTG
>JBCNOJ010000226.1:0-8188 GCA_039593925.1 Acidovorax sp. | reverse complement strand
GCAGGCCCAGCCCACCCCGGCCCAGCAGCGCGAGAACGACCTGTCCGAAAAGCTGGTGAGCCAGTTCCTCGCGGCGGACGTGGTCGTGATCGGCGCGCCCTTCTACAACTTCTCGATCCCGACCCAGCTCAAGGCCTGGATCGACCGCCTCGCGCAGGCCGGCCGCACCTTCAAGTACACCGACAAGGGCCCTGTGGGCCTGGCCGGCGGCAAGACGGTGATCGTGGCATCGAGCCGCGGCGGCGTGTATTCGACCAGCGAAGGCGGCCAGGCCATGGAACACCAGGAGAGCTACCTGAAGGTGGTGTTCGGCTTCTTCGGCATCACCGACGTGCGCTTTGTGCGCGCCGAAGGTGTGGGCATGGGCCCCGACGCCAAGGCCGCCGCCCTGGCATCGGCCGCACAAGAAATCGGCACGCACACCAGCGTTGCTGCCAACCAGGCCCGCGTGGCCCAGGCTGCCTGAACCTTGGGCAACCCACCGGCGCGCGCCCACAGGGCCGTGCGCCGACCGGGCCCGTCCCGGCCATGCCCCGCCGCCCACGCGCCGGGGCATCGTCTTTTGGATGGCATGCAGGCGCCAATGCAAAGGCCAATGGAAATGCCAACGCACATCCAAAATTCAAACCAAAACAGGCTCTAGCGCTTACCCATCAAGCGCTGGCAGCTATCATTTTAGAAAAAAACAAACCTACCAACGGCTGCGCAGCGTCCGGATGCTAGGCCGATGCGCTGGGCAACACATCCACCAAGGCGCCCATCGGCACCACGGCGGCAGGATGGACTGCCTGCATTACCCTTGGCAGCCAGCGCTGCGCGAGTTCGCCCGGTGGCACGGCGCGTGAGAAAAGCCAGCCTTGAAACCGTTGGCAACCCATGCGAACCAGCCAGTCAAACTGCTCCTCGGTCTCCACGCCCTCAGCCACCACCTGCAAGCCCAGCGTGCGGGCCAGTGCAGTGATGGTGGCGCAGATCTCGCGGTCGTTGGCGTCCACGTGGATGTCGCGCACAAACTCTTTGTCGATCTTCAGCTCGGTCACCGGCAGCCTGCGCAGCTTGATCAACGACGAATGCCCGGTGCCAAAGTCGTCGATGGACAGTGCAAAGCCTGCCTGCCGCAGCTCCACCGCCATGGCGTAGAGCGACTCGTCCAGCAGTTGCGATTCGGTGATCTCCAGCACCAGGCCGGAGGGCTCCACCCCATGGCGCTGCGCAATCGACAAAAGAGTCTGCGTAAAGCCCGGCTCGCGCAGCTGGATGGTGGACACGTTGACCGACAGCACGGGCACCTGCCACCCGGCTTCACGCCACTGCGCGATTTGCTGGCAGGCGGTTTCAAACACCCACAACCCTATCGGCACGATGAGGCCGCTTTCCTCGGCCAGCGGGATGAACTCGTCCGGCGGCACCTGACGGCCATCCACCGACCAGCGCAGCAGCGCTTCGGCTCCCACGGCAAGGCGTTGCGGGCCAAGCTGCGGCTGGTACACCAGCGCAAACTCCTGTGCCTGCAGCGCGTTGTGCAGGCGGCGGCGCAGCTCCAGGCGGCTGCGGGTGAGCTCGGTGAACTCCTCGATGTAGAAGCGGTAAGAGCCACGTCCCGCACTTTTGGTGGCATGCAAGGCCGAATGCGCATGGCGCACCAGGTCGGCGCTGGAGGCCGAATCGTCCGGGTACAGGCTGATGCCGATGCTCGCCCCCATGTACTGCGCGCCCACACCCGACAGCTCCCAGGGGCGGCCCAGCCCTTCCACCAGCGACGCAGCCATCTGCGCAAGGCGTGTGCGCGATCCCGGGCGCAGCAACATCACCGTGAACTGGTCGTTGGCCAGGCGCGAGACCATGCCCTGCCCCGCCAGCAGCGCGGTGATGCGCGCCGAGGCCTCACTCAGCAGCGCGTCACCCACGCGGTGCCCGTAGGTTTCATTCACACTTTTGAAGTGGTCCAGGTCGATCAGCAGCAGTGCGACGCTGCGCTCGGCAGGCTGGGGCTGCCGCGCGGCCTCGGCCACCGCGCGCTCCAGCGCGTCCTCAAAGTAGTGGCGGTTGGGCAGGCCCGTGAGCGCGTCGAAATGCGCCACCTGGTAGAGCTGCTCTTCGTTGCGCAGCACGGCTGCCTCTGCCGCGCGCAGGCGGTTGAGCAGACTGACCACAATGGCCTGGCGCAGAGCCGCCAGCAGCAGCACGGCCATGCAGCACACGAAGATCAGCACCTGCATTCCGGCCCGCCCGTCGTCGGCCATAAACAAAAGCCCCAGCGTGAACGCTGCCAGCGCCATGGACAGCAGCGGCACATAGTTCATGACCTGATCGCACTGGCGGCGGTAGGCAGCGTCATCGGCCACCTCAAACCGCAGGCTTCGCGCGCCCCAGACCATCAGCAGCGTGGCTGCGGTGAACGTGCCGTTCAGCCAACTGCCCGCCCGCACCGCGTTGTCGATGACGAGCAGGTTCCAATGCATCCAGCTGAGGCCGTAGCAGGTGAGCCCCAGCAAGAGCAGCACATGCGAACGCGTGAGCCGCACACCGATGGTGGGAATGGCGAGGGCCAGAACGCCAGCCGCCGTCAGAAAACCAGCGGGGTACAGCACCAGCACGGTGCTGACCAGCAGTGAGCCCATGTCGCCCGAGGGCAGATAGATCACCAGCGTGAAAGCCACCAGCGCCAGCACGGCCCCGCCAAAATCCAGTAACGCAGGGTACGCGCGGCCTGGTGGCAGGCGCGGAAAGGTGGCGCGCATGAAGGTGAACGCCCACAGCGGGCCTGCAGCCAGGAAGAACACATCGGCGGGTGCAGGAAACGGGTTCCAGTCCAGCGCCACTTGCAGGTTCCACACCAGTTGGCCTACCGTGAGCAACACCGCGCCGTACACCAGCCCCGTGTGCACGCCCCGCTCTGCCACGGGCGCCTGCGCGCGACCGCGCCAGGCCATGAAAGCGAGCAACGCGGGCGACAGTGTCCACGACAGGTTGTCGAGCACCAGCTGAGCGCCCGTGTCCCGCAGCAGCGGAGACACGGCATAGGCCGCCAGGATCACAAAGATCCACGCAGTCAGAAAGGCGCGTTCGGCGAATGGCATGGGGCGGCGGGGCGCGGTTGGGGAAATAACCCCGGCGCAAACACCTGAGGCGAACCGCCATTGTGGCCGCAAGTGCGGGGCCTCGCCCGCTGCAATTCAAAAGTGGGGACAGCGCCGCGGTATCCGCCGGCGCCGTTCACGCAACGACGCACCAGCGACGGAAAATCAAAAACCATAGCACTCAGCGCTTGCTGGGCAAGCGCTGAGTGCCTTAAAGGTTAAGAATGGGACTCCAACCGCTGTGAGACGGATGCGGATGGCGCGGACGGAGCATGTGCAATTTGCATACCGCTCCCCCGCACCCGCGGCCCACCCGCCTGAGCGCGGCGCAGCCACGGGGCAGTCACGCGATCAGAACCCTGGCAGTACCGAGCCCTTGAACTCGGTCTGGATGAACTTCTTGATTTCTTCCGAGTGGTAGGCCTTCACCAGCTTGGCCACCCAGGGCTTGTCCTTGTCGGCTTCGCGCACGGCGATCAGGTTCACGTAGGGGCTCTTGGCGTTTTCTTGCGCGATGGCGTCCTTGCCAGGGTTCAGGCCAGCCGACAGCGCAAAGTTGGTGTTGATGGCCGAGGCGTCCAGGTCGTCCAGCGAACGCGGCAACTGGGCAGCGTCCAGCTCCACAAACTTGAGCTTCTTGGGGTTGCTCACCACGTCGAGCGGAGTGGCTTTGAGGCCGGCGCCGTCACGCAGCTTGATCAAACCTTTGTCTTGCAGCACCAGCAGCACGCGGCCGCCGTTGGTGGGGTCGTTGGGAATGCCGAACTTGGCGCCTTCCTTCAGGTCTTCGAGCTTCTTGACCTTCTTGGAATACAGGCCGATGGGGAAGTTGACGGTATAGCCCACCGACACCAGCTTGTAGCCGCGGTCGGCCACCTGCGCATCGAGGTAGGGCTTGTGCTGGTAGCTGTTGGCGTCCAGGTCGCCCGCGGCCAGCGCCGCGTTGGGCTGCACATAGTCGCTGAACTCGACGATCTGGATCTTGAGGCCGTCTTTCTCGGCCACTTTCTTGACCTGCTCAAAGATCTGCGCGTGGGGACCACCGGTCACTCCCACCTTGATGGGCTTGTCCTGCGCCATGGCACCGGTCGAAAAACCAGCGGAAAGAGCGAGGGCCAGGGCAGTTTGCAGCAGATTGCGTTTGTTCACGAGAGACACCATTGGTTAAGAGATGGTGCATGCTAGGGTTTCCCCGATAAAACAGGAACGAATAAGTTTTCATTTCGTTCCAACTCAATTGCATATCAGCTGATCCAGCTGCCCTCACCATCGGCAAGTCAATTGCGCAACGCCACGTTATTGAGCTTGTCCAGCCGCTCGGGCCAGGTGCCCTCCACCATGGCGCCCTGAAGCAGGATGCGCGTCCAGGCCACCCAGGCGTCCCACTGCACGCGCTTGTCCCAGGCATTGCCCCAGGCGCTAAACAGGTGCAGCGCGCTGGAGGCAGCGGCTTTGGCATCGTCCTTGCGGCCCGCAGAGAGGTACAACTGCGCCAGCACCATCTGTGGCTCGGCCACCCAGGGGTTGTGGCGGATGGCGCTCTCCAGCACGCCGGTGGCCACATCCAGGTCCACCAGGGGCTGGTCTTGCTGAATGACGGACCAATACAGCGATGTGCCAGCCGCCTCGTTGGCGGCCGAAAGCAATTGGCTGCAGTCGGCAAATACAGGGGGCAATGGCAACTGGTCCTTCAGCCCAGGGTGCTGAAGCGCTTTGCCCAGGGCGCTGATCTGGTGCAGCATCCGTCCAGTGGGCCGCATGGGCCCGGGCCACAGCGATGCGGCCCAATGCGCCTTCTGCGGCCGGTGCTGCACGTCCGGAAAGCGCGAAAAGATGTCGTCCTGCCAGCTGAACCACTGCTCGATGGTGTCGGCCATGCTCACGATGATGAAGGCTGCCACTTCATAGGGCGTGAGCGTGTGCGGCTGTCCGTCCTTGTCCAGCACCAGGCTGCCGTCGGCCTCCAGCGCGCTGGACAGCACCTTCTGCACGAACTGCGTGCGCGATTGCGTGCAGAACAGATACACCAAATGCTCGGCGGATTCGCCCGCAATCTCGCGCACGCGGGCGCGCTCCTTGGCGGGGTCGAACTTCACGAGGTCGACAAACGCATTGCCATACACACTGTGCAGCAGGCCCAGCAGGCGCACGTCGCGAGGCTGCTGCCACAGCGTGAGCGAGCGGGCCACGCCCACGAGATGGTGGCGGAAAGTGCCGGCCTTGTGCCAGTCCTGCCCGACATTGCGCGCGAGCACGGTGGGCAGCACCGGCGCCAGTTCGGCATCGCGGGCCAGCCATTCCTCGTCCAGCAGCGGCAGCGCGCGGGCCAGCAGATCGGTGTCCAGGGGGTGCAAGGGCAAGCTCATGAATAGGGTCTCCGTGGTTTGTGGGGCGTGTGGGCCAGCAACAGGCTGCGCGCGCATCCGTGCAAGTATCGCGGCTTGGCAGCGCTGCGGGCTCGCACGGGTGCGCTGCTGGCATGCCAGAATATGAGTGAAAAGTGGCTCCAGCGCTTTACCAACAAGCGCTGACAGCTATCAATTCAATACCGCACGGCGGCCCCGATCCCCATTTCCTGCCCTCCATGAAACGCATCACGCTGGAACGCCACCAGGTCTGGCTCTACCTGCTGGCCATCGGCCTGGGGTTGGCAACCGGCCACACCGCACCGGGCGCAGCCCCTGCGCTGGAGGCGGCACTGTGGCCGGTGCTGGCGCTGCTGTTGTTTGCCACCTTTGTTCAGGTTCCGTTGCTGCAAATGGGCTCAGCGCTGCGCGATCGGCGGTTCACGCTGGCAGTGCTGGCTGGCAATTTTGTCGCCATGCCGCTGGTGGCCTGGGCGCTGGTCGAAGCGCTGGCCCAGGTTCAGCCCGACCCTGCGGTGCGCCTGGGCGTGCTGCTGGTGCTGCTGGTGCCCTGCACCGACTGGTTCATCACCTTCACGCAACTGGGCCGGGGCGACACCCTGCGCGCCACCGCCATCACGCCGCTCAACCTGGTGCTGCAACTGGCTCTGCTGCCGGTTTACTTGTGGCTCATGGGCGGCGCGGCCAGTCTGCCGGTGTGGCATTGGGCCACGCTGGCCCCCGCTCTGCTGGTGTTGCTGCTGCCGCTGGCTGCCGCTGCGGCGCAGCAGGCCTGGGCCTTGGCCTCGGGCCCGCACGCGCGGGCCCGGCACGAGGCGGTGCGTGAGGCCCTGGCCTGGGCCCCGGTGCCGCTGCTGGCACTGGCGCTTTTCATTGTGGCCGCCACCCAGTGGAACGCCGTGTGGCAGGGCATGGGCGTGCTGCCACAGGTGGTGCCGGTGTTCATCGCCTACCTGCTGGCCGCTGCGGCCCTGGCGCGTGCACTGGCTGGCTGGTGGAACCTGCCCACCGAGCAAGGTCGTACGCTGGCATTCACGTTGGGCACACGCAATTCGTTTGTGGTGCTGCCGCTGGCGCTGGCCTTGCCTGCCGGTTGGGAAGCGGCTGCCGTGGTCATCGTGGTGCAGTCGCTGGTGGAGCTTCTGGCCATGGTGCTGTGGCTCAAGTGGGTGCCCCAGCATCTGTTTGCGCCAGACAGAGCAAGGCCCTGATCTGCACCACCAGCGAAGTCTGCGGTGCCCGGGCCGCCCCTGGGCGCTGGCTACTGCACGGGCAGCGGGCGCACCAGCCGCACTGGCAGCTTGCTTCCCCGCGCCACATCACCGCGCGCCTCGCCGGTGGACAGGCTCACCGCCCAGCCGTTGAGCATGGCCATCTGCGCGGCCGCGTCGCCGCCCTGGTCTTGCCGGATCGTGTTGTAGTTGTAGGGGTTGCTACTGCGCAGCGGCCCCGCATTGGAGGTGGATGACCAATACCAAAGATCCGGCCCCGCGGGAAACAGCGTGGTGTTGATGCCTGCCGGCTGGGCTGTGCGGTCCACCAGCCGCTGCAGCTCGGGCGCCCTGGGCAGGCGCCACGCTACGCCCTCGGCCTTCCAGCGCTCGGTGGCCAGGGCGGCGGCTTCCGCACGGTCCAGCAGCAGGGGCTTGCCGGTGCAGGTCTTGCCGTTCCATTGCATGCCCTCCACACAACGGGGCCAAGCCAGGCCCGCCCGATGGTCCAGCACGTAGGTGCCGTCGGGCGAAATGGCCCAGTCGGCCTGCACCTGCAGGTTGGAGGCGTGCGCAGGCCCCATGGCGAGGGTGGCAAGCACTGTGAGAAGTGGCGGAATGGACGGCAAACACTTTGTCATTGGCCAAAAAGGTTCAACAGGGGAAGACGAGGTCAACGTTAACGGCAAGGGACCTGAGCAGCAGCCTAACGCCGGAGTGCCATTGGCGCTACCGACTCCGTTAACATAACTGCTGGCCTCTGCACGCGTGAGGTAAGAAGCGCGCCCCCTGGCAACCGCAGGCCGGGTTGGTATAACGCAGCGCATGGCAGACACCCAACCCAGCGCCCCCGCCGCACTCGTTCGCGCTCTCGAAGAGCGCGCGTTCAACGCCTGGCCTTCGCACCAGACGGTGTTCCACCGCGGCTGGGTGTTCCGGCTGTCGGGCGGCTATACCAAGCGCGCCAACTCGGTCAATGCGCTGGTGCCCGGCGCGCCGTTCGACGGGGTGCGCGAGGCAGCCACCACCTTGTACAAGCGGCACGGGCTGCCCGCCGTGTTCCGCATCTCGCCGCTGGCGCCTCCCGAGGCAGACCTGGAACTGGCCGATGCGGGATATGCGCACTTCGACCCCTCGCTGGTGCTGCACCGGCCGCTGGCCCCGGGCAGCGTAGGCCGGCCTGAAGCAAGCACGCTGGTCAGCGCATCGCCCTCGGACGTGTGGCTGGATGGCTTTGCCGCCGCCAATGGCGTGGCACCACACCACCGGCGCTTGCACCGCAGCATGCTCGAGGCCATTGCACACCCCACGGCCTACGCGCTGCTGCATGACCAGGGCTATGCCGTCGGCTTCGGCCTGGCCGTGCTGGAACGCGGCGCCGTGGGCCTGTATGACCTGGCCGTGGCTGCCAGCCACCGTGGTGGCGGGCGCGGGCGCATGCTCGTGGAGTCGCTGCTGCACTGGGCGCTGGAGGCCGGCGCCACGTCGGCCTACCTGCAGGTGCGCGCGCAGAATGTGCCCGCGCTGCGCC
>JBCNOJ010000225.1:0-8198 GCA_039593925.1 Acidovorax sp. | reverse complement strand
TGGCGGCCCATGGTGTGCCATGGGCCGCCACGCAGCTCACGCGCTTTGTGCCCATTGGCTGGGAAACCAGCGTGGCAGAGAACGTGCTCCAAAGCATGGACGACGGCACCCTCAAACCCAGCAAGCTGCCCAAGGAAAGGCAAGACCAGCTCAAGGCCCGGTTCGACGCGCTGGTGCAGCAGACGCCCCACACCCTGCACCGCTACCCCGGCTACCAGCCCCCGCTGTCGCTGGAGTCCCGCTCGGGCATGGGCGCCAATGCCTTCGCCCTGCCCGGCGGCAAGGTGGTGATGACCGACGGCATCGTCAAAGCCGCCGCAGAAAAAGGCCTGCCCGACGAAGCCTTGGTCGGCGTGCTCGCCCATGAGATCGGCCATGTGATGTACCGCCACACCACCCGCATGGTGGTGGAGCAAGGCGTGCTGAACATGGGGCTGGGCCTGGCGCTGGGCGATGTGTCGGGCATCGTCTCAACCGGCGCATCGGTGCTCACCGGCCTGGCCTACAGCCGCAATCACGAACGCGAGGCCGACTGCTACGCCATCGCCGTGATGCGCCACGCCGCCCTGCCCACCGCGCCGATGGGGCAGCTGTTGCTGGCCATCGCGCACGATGAAGAGGACGAAGAAAAAAAGATCAAGAAGCAAAAGGGCAAGGAAAAAGACGGCACCAAGTCCTCTGCAGACCAGGGCGCAAATGGTGCAGCACCAGCCAGTGCCGCGTCATCGGCCAGCGTCAAGGCGCCTGCCAGCGCACCCGCAGCAGGCTCCAAGGGAAAGGCCCGCGCAGAGATGGAGGCACACCCCGTGTGGTCGCTCCTGAGCAGCCACCCCGACACCGTGCGCCGAGCCACCGAGCTGGAGCAAGGGCATGCGCCACATTGCGGCAAAGGCTGAGCAGAGCAACTTTCCCAAAACCAAAAGCCAATCAAATTTGGTTACGTGGCCGAACACGAAGTAACAACCATTGGCTTCTGCGTACAGAAAATGGGTGAACTTTGCGGCCGCCTGGCGTGACGGGACTCTCTTCTTTCGAAGCAGCCTCGGGTTATTGCAAACAGGCGGCATCTCCACGCCTTTCGCATAACAGGCTCTCATATTCAACGCACCCAATGAGCACGACTCTCACCGCACTACAGGCCTATGTAGGCAAGCCGATTTCCAGCATTTGCTCCAACGGATTTTCCGCATCCAGCCAAAATCATTGCGCACATTTTGTAAGCCACGCGCTGGGCATCAAACTGGGAATGCTGTGTGGCGACATGGCTTTCAAAACCAAGAAGACAGGCGCATCCATCCGTTGCGACGAGCTGTACAACCGCCTGCCGCAAAGAGGCAAATGGGAAGACAAGCCCACCATGACAGACGGTCTCTTGATCTTCGTCCTGTCAGCCAAGAACGTGGTCAACAACTTGATGGCGCCCGTGCCGCAGAAGCATGTGGGAATTCACTACGGAGGCATGGTGTTCAACTTCTCCAATAGCCAAAGCAAGGTGGTGGCAGACAACTCGGTAGAAGCCTTCCATAGCAAATTCAAAAGCGCATACGCTGGTAGCGATATTTCGTTGTACTTCGGAGTGGCACCGTGAGGCCGCAGTTGCGCACACTCGGCGCGGCGGTGCTCGTCCTGCTTGGCGGCACGTTGATCCCTCCGGCCGTCGGTGCGCCAGCACATTCCGCCCCCAGCAGTGCCGCGGACCCTGTGGCCACGCAGAAGGCCTTGAGCGCCCTATTCGCTGCCGCCAACGATGCCATTCCAGCGGCATCCTCCTGCCATGGCGATTACGGCCAGCCCGGCCGGGCCAAAGTCAAGGACCTTCTGGCGATGCGGGTGGCGTACCTCTATGCGGGTGCCAATGTGATCGAGGGCAGCTGCGACAACAAAGCGCAATGCACCGTGTCGATCCAGCACGCTGCGGGGGAAGATGTGGCCTCTGCGACCATCTCGTTCAACGTCAGTGCTGGCAAGGCACGGGCATCTTCACTTCATTGCGTCATCACGCCGTGAAGCTAGCGCGTCAAGGGCGGGTGGCAAGCCACCCAAAAACATATGCATTAAAAAGTGTGAAGCACGCCGATAAGCCGGATTCTGTGCACCACGGTTGCCCGCAGTGTGACCGCCATTAATCTGGGCCGGGTGTCGCCACCACGGCTCGGTGCTACCTACCCGCCAGCTCTGCGGAACCACATCAACGCTGGCCTACTTGGTATTGCTGCGCGTAGAGATTGCCCGTTTCACCCAAGTCGCGTTCCACGCCTTGGGCGGCTATGGGCTTCAGGCTTGCGCCTGAGCGTCTGGCTTGCGCCAGCCGTTGCCAGCTTGCGCTGGCATCCCATAGAACACCTCTGATGGCTGAAAACGACCTGACTCGTCTCTGTTGCTCTGATCCTCACCTCACGGTGGGCAGCCGTTAGCTGCTACGCTGTCCTGTGCAGTCCGGACGTTCCTCCAGTGCCTGGTTTCCCAGATTGCACCAGCGGCGGTCTGGCGTGCTTCACGGGCGAGATTATCGCCCAGCACCCGATGCCCGTTCCCAATCCAGCCCAAACCGTGCCAGGTACTTGCGCAGGCGGTCCGCATCGTTGACCACGGTGCGCTGCGTGCGCGAGGCCTGGAACAACAGGCGCCCCGCGTCCGACAAGGTGCGCGACTGACGGCAGACCTGCAGCACAGCGGCCAATTGCAACTGGTCGAAGAGGTCCATGGACTCCACCACCTCGTCACCCAGCAAAGCCACGAGTTCGTCGCGCCCTACCGCGCCTGCGGCGGGAGCCAGACCATGGCGCGCATCGCTCGCGGGCTGCCACAGCCAGCGCAGGCGGGCGATCTCGGCCTCCACCAGCGGCAGGCCGATGCGGCCGCTATCTGCCAGCGTGGCCAGGCGAGTGACACTGGCTGAGAGGTCGCGGAAGTTGCCCGTCCACAGCGCTTCGGGCGACTGGGCGTAGCGCAGGTAGGCGGCGCGTGCCTCGTTGGAAAAGCGCACGCTGCGGCCCAGCTCTTCGCCCGCGCGCTGTAGCAGGTGGTCCACGTTGGGCTCGATGTCTTCAGGCCGCTGCGCCAGGCCGGGCAGCACATAGCTCCAGAGGTTGATGCGCGCGAACAGGTCCTCACGAAATCGCCCGGCAGCCACCTCAGTGCGCAAGTCGCGGTTGGTGCCGGCCACCAGTTGAAAGTCGCTCTCCACCTCGCGGTCGCTACCCAGGGGGTAGAAGCGCTTTTCTTCCACGGCCTTGAGCAGCATGGCCTGCTCGTCTGCGCCCAGCTCGCCGATCTCGTCGAGGAACAGCACGCCCTTGTGCGCCGTGCGCAGCAGGCCCGCGCGGTCGGCCGCCGCGCCGGTGAAAGCGCCTTTCTTGTGGCCGAACAGGGTGGACGCCGCACCGTCGCCATGCAACGTGGCGCAGTTCACTTCCACAAATTCGCCCTCCACCTGGTGGCGCGCCTTCTTCAGCTCGAACATGCGCCGTGCCAGATGCGACTTGCCCGCGCCCGTGGGCCCGGTGAACAGGATGGGCGCGCGCGAGCGCACCGCCACACGCTCCACCTCGTCGATCAGCGCGTTGAAGCGCGCATTGCGCGTGGCAATGCCGCTTTTGAGAAACTGCACCGCGTTCTGCTGCTCGGCGCCAAAGCGCTGCGCGATCACGTCGTAGCGCGACAGGTCCAGGTCGATCAGCGTGTAGCTGCCCGGGTTGCCCATCTGCTGGCGCTTGGGCGGAGAGGTCTGCACCAGCACACCCGGAATGCGGCGCGACTCCACCAGCAAAAACAGGCAGATCTGCGCGACGTGCGTGCCGGTGGTGATGTGGGTCCAGTATTCCTCACGGTCGGTGTCAAAGCGGTAGGCCTGCGTCCAGTCGTACAGCTGGGCATAGACCTCGCCAAAGTCCCACGGATCGGCGATGGGCAGCGGCACCAGGTTCACCGTGGTCTCGGGCGAGGCGGTGGCCATGTCCGTGCGCACCTGGTGGGCCAGCTCGCGGTGTGGCGGGGTGTAAAGCAGCTCCAGCCGTTCGATCACCACGTCTTCGTGCTGCACAAGGGACACGGTGGGGCGCCATTTCTCCCATCGCCCGGCCCCCTTGCCGGAGTCAAGTTGAGTGCCCAGAAACCCGATGACGACTTTGTTTTTGCGCATGCAATTTGTCTATAAAACTAGCTTTCATTCTAGTTACTTCAAAACCAGCACACAAAGCAGATGTCACCATGAAGACACTATTTCTTTTGAAATCAACGGCTTGCATTCATGCCGCGCATCGCACTGCAAGCTGGCACGCATCTGGCAATAGAGGAAGCATCCAGTGCAAGCGGTGACCGCTCACAGGTCGGGGTTAGGACAGCCGTTCGCCCCACCGGTGCCGAGCATCCGGGCCCTTCGGGTTCTGTTGATGTTCTGCATGCCGCACATCGCAAACGCTGGGTAGCGGCACGGTCGTGGTGACCACTCCGAAAGGAAGTGCTTGGTTCGATTCCAGGCGTGCCACCACTGGTAGCTCAGTCTGGTAGAGCCCCGCCGCAAGGCGGTTGTCGCAGGTTCGATTCCTGCCCACGGTCGCAAGACCTTGATTGGAAGTACCGGTCGAAAGACCACCCGCCGAACGCGGGGAGAGGCCCCGAGGTTGCGCAGCAACCGCAAGGGATTCACCCCGTCAGCCGGTGGCGGTTTGTGCCAGCACCCGGCACAGCCCGCGCCCGCAGCCAGCCGCGCTGCCGCCCTTCCCGCTGGGGATGGGGGCAGCCACCAGAGCGCGCTGCACGGCCCAGGCTGCGCCCCCTGGCACCCCGCCATCGCTGTAACGGCAACCCGATATGTGACGAGTGACGACAACGAAGAAGAAAGAAAGAGGATAAAGAGATGCTGATGAAGATGTTTCAACGCGCCACCGTGAAGAAAAACGAACGCGCCCTGCTACTGCGCAACGGCAGCTTTGACCGCGTGCTGCGCAGCGGCACCTACTGTTTTTTTGCAGGCACTGACGACCTGCGCGTGGAGACCTTCGCCCTCGAACAACCCGCCTTCACCCACGGCCTGGCCGAGTACCTGATGGCGCAAGAGCCCGCCGTGGTAGCCGCCGAGTTCGTGCAGGTGAACCTGTCGGAAACCGAAGTGGGCCTGCGCAGCGAAAACGGCGTGCTGGTCGAGATCCTGCCCCCTGGCACCCGCCGCCTTTATTGGAAAGGCTTGGTGGAGGTGATCGTGCAGGTGGTGGACCTGCAAGCAGGTGCTGAACTGCCCGCCGCACTGGTGGCGCGCTTGACGCAGACCCAGCTGCGCCAGCGCAGCGTGACCGGATTGGCCGGTGTGCTGCAGGTGCAGGTGCCCGAGGGCCAGTGCGGCCTGTTGACGGTGGACGGCAAGGTGGAACGCTTGCTGACCGCAGGCACCTACGCCTTCTGGAAGTACGGCCGCATCGTGGCCGTGGAGACGGTGGATTTGCGCCTGCAAGCCGTGGAGGTATCAGGCCAAGACATCATGACCCGCGACAAGGTGAGCCTGCGCCTGAACCTGTGCGCTACCTACCGCTTTGTGCATGTGCTGCAGGCTTATGCCCAGTTGCAAAAGCCTGCCGACCACCTGTACCGCGAGCTGCAGTTTGCGCTGCGCGCCGCCGTGGGCACCCGCACGCTCGATGAGCTGCTGGAGAACAAGACGGTGATCGACGAGGTGGTGACCGCGCACATGACCGCCAAGCTGCAGCCCTACGGCATGCAACTGGAAAGCGTGGGCGTGAAGGACATCGTGCTGCCCGGCGAGATGAAAACCATCCTGACCCAGGTCGTGCAAGCCCAGAAGCAGGCCGAGGCGAACGTGATCCGCCGCCGCGAGGAAACCGCCGCCACGCGCTCGCTGCTCAACACCGCCAAGGTGATGGAGGACAACCCCGTCGCCCTGCGCATGAAAGAGCTGGAGACGCTGGAACGTGTGGCCGAGCGGATCGACAAGATCTCGGTGTTTGGTGGGCTGGATCAGGTGCTGAATGGCCTTGTGAAGATGAGATGAAGAGGAAGAACCATGAAAAAGAAAAAATCGCCTGCCGCGGCGCCTCTGGAAGCCGCAACGCAAGTGGTCTACCAGACATTTGCCAAATACGAGGCGCCGCAAGGCCTGCTGGACGTTTGCACCAGCTGCTGCATGGATGTCGAGCTGGAGGCCGAGATGCGACGCCTACCACTACGCCAACTGACGAGGGAACACTTCTATCAATACAACGACTCTGCCAAGAGCGAAGTGCAACCGGCTGCCGAGATCAAGTACTACCTGCCTCGCATGCTGGAACTTCTGGCACAAGGTGTCCCGCTGCATCACTCCGTCGAGTTGTATCTCGACCGGCTGGGGCGTTGCGAGGCCAATGCGTACTCATCTGACGAAAAGGCTGCGCTGCTGGGTTTTGCACGGGCCTTCTTTACCGGGGGTCTGGGGCAATGGAAGCCGGACGAAGAGGGTCTTTTCCAAGCAGAGAACGCATTCAGCATTCTGCTGATGTGGGACTACGCGGGAGTACCACTACAGCCCTTGCTGGATGACTGGTTGGCCGATGACCGCGAAGCCGCAACGCTGAACTTTGTAGATTCTTACTACTGGGACTACTGGATGAACGGCGGAATGATCTCCAACGCTTTTGCGGAGGCACCGTTTCAAACAGCTATGCAAAGCTGGCTGAACGACCCGGATACCAACGCTGCCTGGGCGCGCAAGCTCCTGAAGCTGATCGACAACGGTCTTCCCAGCGATTGGCGCGCCCCCTGCAGCACCTGTGGAAAAACAAAGTACCCGCTGGCCGAACGCATCAACAGCGTCTTTGATGCACTGACCAACTGACAATGAAAACGGAACCGTAAAAACCATGACCAACAACTACGAACAACTCGAAATCCCGAACGGCGTGCCCGTGAAGATGTGGACCAACGGCGTGCCCGTGGAAGAAGACGCCAAGAACCAGCTGCGCAACATTGCGCGCCTGCCCATCGTGTTCAAGCACGTGGCGGTGATGCCCGACGTGCACCTGGGGATCGGCGCGACCATCGGCTCGGTGGTACCCACCCTCAAGGCCATCATCCCTGCTGCGGTGGGGGTGGATCTGGGGTGCGGAATGATGGCGTGCAAGACCACGCTCACGGCCAGCGACCTGCCCGATAACCTATCTGGCGTGCGCGCCGCCATTGAGCGCGCCGTGCCCGTGGGGATGACCCCCAAGCGTTTCGGCCGCGACAAGGGAAGCTGGGATACGCCGCCCGCCGAGACCGATCGGGCCTGGGCCGCGCTGGTGGATGAGTTCGATGAGATTTGCGAAGCGCACCCGCGCATCAAGAACACGAACAACTACAAGCACCTGGGAACGCTCGGAACGGGGAACCACTTCATCGAGATTTGCCTGGACGAGCACCAGAGCGTATGGGTGATGCTGCACTCCGGTTCGCGTGGAGTGGGAAACGCCATCGGCACACACTTCATCGAGCTGGCCAAGAAGGACGCCGAGATGAACCAGCGCAACCTGCCCGATAAAGACCTGGCGTACTTTGAAGAAGGCGCGCAGTACTTTGGCGACTACGTGAAGGCCGTGGGGTGGGCGCAAAAGTTTGCCGCCGCCAACCGCGAAGTGATGATGGGCCGCGTGATTGCCGCGCTGCGAAAAGTCATCACCAAGCGGTTCGAGACGCACATTGAGGCGGTGAACTGCCACCACAACTACGTGCAGCGCGAGACGCACTTCGGGCAAGACGTGTTCGTGACCCGCAAGGGCGCGGTGAGTGCCGAGCAAGGCAAGCTAGGGATCATCCCGGGAAGCATGGGGGCCAAGAGCTTCATCGTGCGCGGAAAGGGCAACCCCGAGAGCTTCAACAGCTGCAGCCACGGCGCAGGGCGAACCATGAGCCGCACCAAGGCCAAGAAGCTGTTCACCGTGGAAGATCAAATCAAGGCGACCGAAGGCGTGGAATGCCGAAAGGACGCGGACGTGATCGACGAGATTCCGATGGCCTACAAGGACATCGACGCGGTGATGGCGGCGCAGCAGGACCTGGTGGAGGTGGTGTACACGCTCAAGCAGGTGGTGTGTGTGAAAGGGTAGCCCCCCCTGAGCCGCGGCTCGGTTTCCCGCCGGGGGACGACGCCCTCGCGGCGGGGCGGCGCGGCCAGTCTATGCCCTTGCTTGGCGTCTCTCGCCTGAGCCGCGCCCATTGCGAAGTACTACAGA
>JBCNOJ010000224.1:0-8201 GCA_039593925.1 Acidovorax sp. | reverse complement strand
GACACCATCAGCGCCACCGGCAACATCCTGCGCGACTACCTGACCGACCTGTTCCCGATCATGGAACTGGGCACCTCGGCCAAGATGCTGTCCATCGTGCCGCTGATGGCCGGTGGCGGCATGTACGAAACGGGTGCGGGTGGCTCGGCCCCCAAGCACGTGCAGCAGCTGGTGGAAGAAAACCACCTGCGCTGGGACAGCCTGGGCGAGTTCCTGGCGCTGGCCGTGTCGTTGGAAGACCTGGGGCTGAAGAACAACAACCCACAGGCCAAGCTGCTCGCCAAGACGCTGGACGCGGCCACGGGCAAGCTGCTGGACAACAACAAGAACCCCTCACCCAAGACCGGCCAGCTGGACAACCGCGGCAGCCAGTTCTACCTGGCCCTGTACTGGTCTCAGGAACTGGCCGCGCAGACCGAAGACGCCGCACTGGCCGCCAAGTTCGCGCCGCTGGCCAAGCAACTGGCTGACAACGAGCAGAAGATCGTCGACGAACTCAACGCCGTGCAAGGCAAGCCAGTGGACATCGGCGGCTACTACCTGCCCGACCTGGCCAAGCTGGACACAGTGATGCGCCCCAGCGCCACGCTGAACGCTGCGCTGCAGTCGGTGAAGTAAACTGCGGCACTTGGCCCGGTCGCATCTTTTACAGAGAAAAGCGGGCTCTTGCGCTTGCCTAGCAAGCGCAATTAGCTACAACAAATGTAGCAACCCTTCTCCGGGACTCCGCACTCCAGCGGGGTCCTGGCGTTGAAGGGCGCTCGGCGCAACGCCGATGGGCGGCAGTAGCTCCAAGCCGTGCGGGCTGCTGGGCGGGTTTTGAAGCCCATGGACTATATTAGGGTGAGAGCGTCGGGCTCCTGCCACGGCGCGCTGCCTCCCCTCCGCACCACGACCGCTCCATGCCCGTACCCCATGCATCCGCCTTTCCCTGCACTCGCTCAGCCATCGTTCCGAAGCGTCATTGGGCGGCAGGCTTGCTCATGGCGTTTCAGACTCCCGTGTGGGCCCAATCCATCACGGTGGGGCCGCTCGCCAGCGTCGCGGTTCCGGTGGACCACCCTGCCGCCCTGCTGGCCGGCGCCGCTGCAGTTGGAGTGCTGGCATGGAGGGTCCTGCGAAGTGCAAGCTCGCCCGCCGGCCGGTTCAGCGCGTTAGGCGCTGCGCTGTTGGCGACAAGCCTGGGAGTCTCCGCGCTCTGGGGCCAGAACGTGATGGCTCAGTTAGCTCAGTTGCAGCGATCCTTCACACAGGCTGGCGGTGAATCCCAGACCATCCCCATTCAGGCTGCAGAGTCCGGCGGCACGATCACGGCTTTTGCCCCCGTGCTGTATACAAACCAGACCAGTGCAAGCTTGCGCGTCACTGGCATGTCGCCGGCCAACTGGGAAGCCTGTTTCCCAAGTGGCATTCCGGCCGTGTTGCCTGTGCAGGCGCCCCTGCCGCAGGCACGATGCACGGTAGGCGCCGTGGTGCCTCCCTCGGGGGCCTGCTGGGTGGACACCGCTGCGCTGTGTGAGGAAGCGGCCCTGGCCGCTCGGGGCTCCGCTCCTTCTCTGCTGAGCCCCGACAGCGCAAGCGCCATCGCCGGTGCCACCGTTCAGGGCAACGTGCTGACCAACGACAGCGACGCGGATGGCCCGTTGTTCGTAACACGTTTCGAATTGCTGGGCCAGCGCTACAACGCTGGCCAGACAGCGTCGTCCGCTGCGCTGGGCAGCTTCTCGCTTCAACGCCAGGGCGACTTTGTGTTCACCCCTGCCAATCCTTTTGCGGCCAGCCCGTTAGTAGTGACCTACACCACCCACACCGGCGCATCCAGCGCGTTGACGGTGACGGTCGTCGCACCCAACCGCGTCCCTGTGGCCCAGGATGACACAGTGGCCGCGCAAACGTTGCAGCAGGTCATGGTGGATGTGCGTGCCAACGACAGCGACCCTGACGGGCATCCTCTGACGGTATCCCATGTGGGCGCGGCGTCCGCAGGCACTGTCTGGATTGATCCGGTCTCAGGCAACCCGGTTTACCAATCCAACGCCGGCTTTACCGGCAGTGACAGCTTCCAATACACGGTGGACGACGGGCAAGGTGGTCAGGCCAGTGCCACGGTACAAGTAACGGTGACAGCGGCCGCCTCTAGCACCTTGCTGCCAGATACAGCCTCCTTCGCTGAAGACATCTCGCACGCAGGCAATGTGCTGGCCAACGATTCCGATTCCAGCACCACGCTCCAAGTCGTCAGCTTCATGATCGGCGCGAACCGTTACGCCGCCGGGACAACTGCACAGTTGGCTGAGGGCAGGCTGCGGCTCGACGCAGATGGAGCTTATCTGATGGAGCCGGCGCTGAACTTTCACGGCTCCGTGCCAGTCGTCACCTACACAACGAACACAGGAGCGAGCTCCACACTCACTCTCACGGTACTGCCGGCCAACGACCCACCCGTGGCGGTGGATGACCACTACGAAACGGCGTTCGAAACCCCCATCGCTTGGCCCCTTCCCCTTCCCGATTTCCTCACCAACGACACGGATGTGGACGGTGACTCTTTGTCGGCGATCACCGTGTCCAACGCGGTCAACGGAACCCTGGCGGTGCAAGGCGGCAACCTGATTTTCACGCCGACGGCAGGCTTCAGCGGCACGGCAAGCTTTCGCTACACCATCAGTGATGGCAACGGCGGGTTCGCCTCGGCCACCGTGCACATCACCGTGAAACCCGAGTAGGCGCCACGGCCCAAGCCACCGCCAATCTATGCGCGGTGGCGCCAAGCGCAGGGCAAGCTTGGTTGAAGCAAACCGGATGCCGCACTGTATGCCCCGATTGGCGTCTGGCGCTTATCCAGAAAGCACTTATTGCTACATATTTGATAGCAATTTCAACACATAGGCTCCGGCTCCAAGCGGAACTTCGGTCTTTGAAGCCAAAGAGGTTAAGGTCGCTCGCGTGGTACCACACGGCTTTCCAGCGAGGCGGGCACATAGGCCGGCAGAAACGCGCAGCCTTTGCCAAACCGCGCCTCGTTGGCCGGGCACTGCTGCGCAATGCCTTGGGGCGTGGGCTTTTCGCCGGCATCCACCCAGCGCAGCAGCGCGGTCATCAGCGTGGGATAGGTGGGGTCGCTCAGGTAGCTGTGGGTGGAATGCTGCGTGAAGGTCTGCACCAGCCGCTCGCCGCTGCCGCCACGCTCCATCGTGCCCTTGAAGTACGCGTCCAGCTCGACAAAGGCCGTGGGGTCGTCCACGCCCTTGACCGTGAGCACCGGCACAGGGATGCGGCCCGTCAGGTCCGTGTCCTGCGCAAAGCGGGCCACGGCCGCGGGGTCGGCGCGGTAGCGCAGCACGGCGGCGTTCAGCGCCGCGTCGTCGGGCGAGCCCCTGTACTGCGCGCCCATATTTCCGAACGGGCTGGCGCCGCCAGTGCGGTGCTGCACCACATCGCGGTAGTGGAAAGTGCCCCAGTTCATGTGGCTCTGGATGGAACTGGCGGGAATGCGCAGCACGTCCACGATGGTCTGCACCTTGCGCTGTTGCTCGGGGGTGCGCTCGGCGGCAGGCTTGTTCAGCGCCAGGCATTCGTTCACACGCGCCTGCAGGTCGGCCTGCGTCATCGATACATCTTTGGGCAAGCCGATGTTGAGCGGGTAGGCCGCCTCGGTCGGGCGCGGATGGTTGTTGCACAGATGCTGGTAGATGACGCGCAGGTCGGTGCGGAAGTCGTAGGAGCGTGTGCCGCCCGCCAGCACACCGCTGGTGAGCAGCACGGCGTCATAAGGGCGCTGGCCATCGGCCGTGCGCTGGAACATCTCGGACCCCTTGGCCGCCACGCTGGCGCCCCACGATTGGCCGTGCAGGATGGTGCGCTGCGGCTTGGCCACGTGCTGCACAAAAATCTGCCGCAGCCGTTCGGTGTCTTCAGCGGCAGCGCGCACTTCCACGCCCCCCTGGCGGAAGGTGCTGCCGGCCCAGGCATAACCCGCGCGGGCCATGATGGACCAGCGCTCCAGGTCTTCCACCGCCCGCTCGGCCTTGGGTGCACCCAGCGTCGGCCCACCGTGGGCATGCACCACGAGGTGGCCGTTCCACTGATTGGGCATTGCGATCAGGTAATAGGCGCCTGCCGAATCCCGCCCTGAAAGGCAGCGCGCCACGGCGGCAAGGTCGTTGGGGCACGGGGTGGACACCGGTGCTTTTTCTGCAGCGGCCGATACCACCGGCGTGGCGGCCGCTGCGCTTTCGGGCTGTGTGCGGGTGGGCGCACACGCAGCGGCTGCCAGCGCAGCGAGCAGGCTGACTGCCACGGTGGCGGTGGGCACGCGGCGCACGGCTGCGGCACAAGAGGGGGTGGGGGGCATGGTGATGTCTCCGTGGCCAAGGTTGTTATGGGGTTGTCGCTGCGCATCGTAGGAAGCGCCATGTCATACGTCAAATACGGCGACATGGGCTTTGCGATACGATTTTCATATGGCACTTTCACATCGCACAACCGTTATCCCCTCGCATTGGGGCCCTGCCATCTGACCATGGACATTCGACAACTGCGCTACTTTCTGACCGTGGCTGAGGCCGGGCACGTGACCCGCGCGGCCGAACAGCTGGGCATGGCCCAGCCCCCGTTGAGCCAGCAGATCAAGGCGCTGGAAGCTGCGCTGGGGTTGGCCCTGTTCAAGCGGCATGCCAAGGGGGTCGCCCTGACCGAAGCCGGGCGCGCGCTGCAGGCCGATGCACTGCGCCTGGTGCACGACTTCGATGCGCTGCACAGCCGCATGCAGCTGCTGGCCGAGGGCAAGACAGGGCGGCTTGCGATTGCATTCACCAGCTCGGCCGCCGCGCACGAGTTCACGCCCTTTGCGCTGCGCGAGTGCCGCGCGCGTCACCCGGACCTGGTGCTTGAAATTGGCGAGAACAACGCCGCCGAAATCACCGAGGCGGTGGCCGACGGCCGCCTGCACGCAGGGCTTCTGCGGGTGCCGGTGGCGCAGCCGCCGGGCCTTTCGTTCGACACCCTGCAGCACGAGCCTGCCATGGTGGCGCTGCCCATCGACCACCCGTTGGCGCTGCGCCAGCGGCGCGGCAAGTCCCGACCCATCGACATTGCCGACCTGGACGGGGAGCCCATGATTCTGGTGCGCCGGCCAGGGGCGCCGGGGCTGTACGCCAACCTGCTGGCGCTGTGCGCTGAAACCGGCGTGCGTCCGCGTGTGGTGGCTGAGGTAGCGCGCATGCTGACCAACCTGAACCTGGTGGCTGCAGGCACCGGCATCTCGGTGGTGCCCTCATCCATGCTCGGCGTGCACCGCCACGCCATTGCGTACCGGCCGCTGGTGGACAAGGGGCGGCTGGATGTGCCGCTCACGCTGGTCTACCGCACCGAAGACAACGTGGGGCCCACAGCCACTTTCACGGCCTTGCTCAAGGCGCTGGCGGGCCCGACGGCACAATGACAGCCGCCCCGACACCTCAGAAACGGTTCTACAGTTAACCATTCAGTGAATTAAGTGCGCATGACCAAGGACACCGACACCCCCGCCAAAGAGCGGCAGCGGGATGCCGACCGCTCGCAGAGCGCCATCTTCAGCGCGGCGCGCGACGAGTTTGCCGAGCATGGCCTGGGCGGCGCTCGCATGGACCGCATTGCCGAGCGCGCCGGGCTCAACAAGCGCCTGATCTACTACTACTTCGCAGACAAGGAAAAGCTCTTTCAGGCCGTGCTGGAGCAGGCTTACCTGCACATCCGCGAAGAAGAACGCAAGCTCAATCTGCTTGAGCTGGAGCCCGCCACCGCGATCCGCAGGCTGGTGGAGTTCACCTGGACCTACTACCTGGACAACCCCCAGTTCCTCACGCTGCTCAACAGCGCCAACCTGCACAAGGCCCGGCACCTGCAGGAGTCGCAGAATGCGCGGGAGATGAACTCCCCCCTCATCGCCACGCTGGGCGAAGTGCTGGAGCGGGGGCGGCGCGAAGGCAGCTTCAGGGGCGGGGTGGACCCCCTGCAGCTGTATGTGTCCATCGCCGGGCTGTCGTACTTTTACCTGTCGAACAATCACACCCTGTCGGCCATTTTTGCGCGCGACCTGATGAGCCCCAAGGCGCGCAATGAGCGGCTGACGCACATGTGCGATGTGATCCTGGGCTACGTGCTGCGTGCCTGAGCACCTGAGCACCTGAGCACCTGAGCACCTGAGCACCTGAGACGCTGCCAGAACACCGGCTGCGTGTGCGGGGCCAAGCCCCTCGCCCCGTGCGGGGGGGTTGGGGAGAAGGGGCCGCGCGATCAGGCGCCGCGTCGGTATCACCCCCTCTCGCCAGCCCTCTCCCGCAATGGGAGAACGAGTGAAGGCACGGCATTGGATGGATCGGACACTGCACCCGGCCTGAAAACGACAGCTTGGCGACACGCGCACCCTTACCGCACTCGGCCATCGTGCACCCACTGCGGGTAAACCCCTAAATCTGGCGCACGCAACCGCGTTGACGGGCGCGGCCGGTTCCTGAAAAATGCTCTCTATTCACCATTCAGTGAATTAAAGAGCAAGTCCAAGCCTGCCAACGGAGACAAATCCATGCCCTTCACCCGCACCACCCGCCGCGCTGCAATCACCGCCCTGGCGGCGGCCGCGCTCACCGCCCTGTCCTTTGGCGCCCTCGCGCAAGGCGGCTACCCCAACAAGCCCATCCGCGTGATCGTGCCCTTTGCGGCTGGGAGCACCACCGACATCATTGCGCGCGCCATTGCCGACAAGATGGGCCAGAGCATGGGCCAGACCCTGGTGGTGGACAACCGAGGCGGCGCCAGCGGCACCATCGGCCAGCAGGCCGTGGCCACGGCCGCTCCGGACGGCTACACGGTGATGATCCATTCCTCGTCGCACACGGTGAGCCCCTCGACCTTCGCCAAGCTGCCGTTCGACACGGTGGGCGACTTCGCGGGGGTGACGCCCATCTCGTCGCTGCCCAATGCGCTGGTGATCTCGCCCGCCAAGGGCATCAAGACGCTGCAGGAACTGGTGGCCGCCGCCAAGGCCAAGCCCGGCACGATCAATTTCGCCTCGGCCGGCCAGGGCAGCGCCACGCACCTGAATGCCGAGAAATTCAAGCTGGCCGCCAAGATCGACGCGCAGAACATCCCCTTCAAGGGCTCGGCCGAGGCCGTGACCGAAGTGCTGTCGGGCCGCGTGGACTACTACTTCTCGCCCATCGCCCCGGTCATCGGCCAGATCAAGGACGGCCAATTGCGGGCGCTGGCCGTGGGCTCGCCCAAGCGCGCGGCGGCCCTGCCCGATGTGCCCACCACGGCCGAAGCGGGCGTGCCCGGCTCGGAATTCAACTTCTGGATCGGGATGATGGTGCCCGCCAAAACGCCGCGCGACATCGTGAACCGCCTGCACGACGAGGTGGTGAAGGCACTGGCCACGCCCGAGGTGAAAGAGCGCTTCCTCAAGCTCGGCGCCGATGCATGGACGCTCTCGCCCGAGCAGTTCGATGCGTACATCAAGGACGAGATCAAGAGCAACGCCACGCTGGTGAAGGCTGCGGGCTTGTCGCCTTCGCAATAAGCCACCCCGCCTTTTTTCACACGCGCTCCACACGCCGGCCCGGTCTGCATCGCAAATCCGCTGCGCCCACGCAGCGGCCAGGCCGCGCCTTTGCCGATTTTTCTGTTTTGCAACCTTTGAACTGAACGAAAGCACCACCGCCATGGCAACCCAACGACTCGGACTCATCATGCACGGCGTCACCGGCCGCATGGGCATGAACCAGCATTTGATCCGCTCCATCTGCGCGATCCGCGCGCAGGGCGGCGTGGTGCTGTCCAATGGCAACCGCGTGATGCCCGACCCCATCCTCATCGGCCGCAATGCCGAAAAGATGGAGGCGCTCGCCAAGGCCCACGGCATCGCCCGCTGGGGCACCGACCTGGACGCCGCGCTCGCCAACCCTGAGGACACGGTCTTCTTCGACGCCGGCACCACGCAGATGCGGCCCACCCTGCTGGCCAAGGCGATCCGCGCGGGCAAGCATGTGTACTGCGAAAAGCCGATTGCCACCAACCTCAACGAAGCGGTGGAGATCGCGCGCCTGGCCTCGGGCTCGGGCCTCAAGCACGGCGCGGTGCAGGACAAGCTCTTTTTGCCCGGCCTGCGCAAGCTCGACATGCTGCGCCGCGCAGGCTTCTTCGGCCGCATGCTGAGCGTGCGG
>JBCNOJ010000223.1:0-8204 GCA_039593925.1 Acidovorax sp. | reverse complement strand
AGGCCTTGCCCACGCTGAGGCGGCACGCCGTCTGGCACAGCACGGCCCCAATCAACTGCCGCAGCAGCGCGGTCGCCCGGCGTGGCTGCGCCTACTGCAGCAGTTCCACAACCTGCTCATCTACGCGATGCTGGCCTCGGCCGTGATGACGGCCGCGCTGGGCCACTGGCTGGACACAGGCGTGCTGCTGGGTGCCGTGGTCATCCATGCGGTCATCGGCTTTCTGCAAACGAATGTTGTTTTCAACGACGCCGCAGCGTTGCCAAGGCCAGCAATCCCAGCAATCCAGCCATCAGCAATGTCATCCATTCCGACAAGGTGGGCACTGGCGTCGCGGCTGCCGGCGCAGGCGGCGGAGCTGCGTTGGTTGTGAAATTTCTTGGACCTTCCACCGATGACAAATTGGTGGCATCGTCCCTCGCTACAAAATAGACCGAGTAAGCCGTGCTGGCACTCAAGCCATTGATGTTGAACGCCGTGCTGGATTGGCCAGGGCTCATTGCCGCAAACCCACTCGCGACGAACGTGGCACCTCCATAGGCCGCACCTGCTTGCACCTGCGCTGCAGAGGGGGCCGCGCCGCCGTCTGCGATAACGATCCAGTACCCTGTACCACTTGCGCCATTCGTCACGGAAGCGGTCAAGGTCGTGGCGGCTGCGGTGGTACCAGACAGCGATGTCGAAAGCGTCGTCCCACAGGGAGCTCCAGCGCCATACACATTGCCCTGATGCCGCACCAACCTTGCCACGGCACTGCCCACAAGGGCGCTGATGTTGCCGTCAGCGAAACTCCGAACCCATTGACCTCCACCGATGATGTCGGAGGTCCAATACCAATTTGCAATGTTGTTGGGCAATGTGGTGTTCTGGTTTGCCCAGAGAACGCCACTGGTGGCGAAGGTCGGCACACACCAGTCGGTAAAGCCATGCTGCCCCACCTGGTTCACGGCGGTAGCAGCGCTCTGAGCGCCTGCCCAGTTGTATGTGCCTGCCGCCCCGGAGCAGGCTGCTCCGGTCTGACCCAGATTGCAGCTATCCCAAATGAGCGAAGTCGCACTATCGGTCAACGTACCATCGCCATTCAGCGTGTAAGCCGCCCAAGCGGGCGACAGATGAAAAGTGGTGACAGTGACAAATGTCGCTGCAATGGCTTTGACATGATTCAGCATCAGAGCTCAACTCCTCGAACGTACGCGGTTGTTACACGTCTTCGGATACCCGCCCTGCGCGAACACCGATTGCAATGAAGTGTAACAAGGGCATATCCATCAAACTGACGCGTGGTCGTCCAAATTCACTCTACCCGTCAACACTGAGGCCACGCATGTGTTGTGCAGACTTCGCCGGTTCTCAGCAGCACCCGAATTGGCTTTAACCCGGCACCCTGGCAAGGCAAGCAAACACCCTGATTCAGACATTTTTAGTGGAGGCGAGGATGATCCCCCAAGACTTCGACACAAGCCGCGAACTCCAGGCCCGATGCCACTGCGGCACTGTGCGTTTTACCGTATTGCTGCGCGACGGGCTGCGCAGCGCGCGCCGCTGCAACTGCTCTTACTGCGGCATGCGCGGCGCGGTGGCCTTGTCCGCCAACCTGGACGATGTGCATGTGCAGACCGGCGCAGACAAGTTGACGCTCTACCAATTCAACACCGGGCAGGCCAAACACTATTTCTGCTCGGTGTGCGGCATCTACACCTTTCATACCCGGCGCTCAGCCCCCATGCAGTACGGGGTGAACGCCGCCTGCATTGAAGGGCTTAGCCCTTTTGACTTTGATGAGGTGCCAGTGCTGGAAGGACGGAACCATCCCAAAGACCGTGCCGATGGCAAATCGCTGACTGCGGGGTGGATCCACTACCGGGCGAATACGGAGCTTGCTGGTTGAAGAGGGTCTGCGAATCGCCTCCAGCATCCGCTGAACCCATTCGCTGAGCGTGCGCTTCAATACACTGGCGCTGACTGGCGCTGACTGGCGCGGCCGGATCCAGCCTGCTGTCTACTGCCTTGACGGTACCCGGCGTCGTAAGCCAGTGCCTTACTTACCTTACTTCTCCAGCCACCACTGGATGATCACCTTGGCCAGGAATCCGATGAACCCCACGCCCAGGCCCAGAAACAGCACGAAGGTGCCGAAGCGCCCCGCTTTGGATTCCCACGCCAGCTGGCCAATGATGAACAGCATGTAGGCGATGAAGGCACCCACGCCATAGGTCAGGAAGAAGCCCGAGATCTGCGCCTCGGTAAAACCGAAGATCACGGCGCCTCCCTGCGGTGAGGGCGCGGCGTGAGGGACGAAGCATCGGTCTCGCGCGGCGGCAGGCTGCCGGCGTCCACCAGATCACGGTAGGCGTGCCAGCTCGCGTGACCCAGCATGGGCATCACGGCGATCAGGCCCAGCAGCAACGAGCCCAGCCCCAGCAGCGTGAAGCCCAGGATGAGGGCGGCCCAGAACGCCATGGGCAGGGGGTTGGCAAGCACGGCCTTCCAGCCCGTCAACACCGACTGCAGCAGCGTGGCGCGGCGGTCCAGCAGCAGCGGCATGGCGACTACGCTGGAGGCGAAGATGGGCGCGGCCATCAGGCTGCCCAGCGCCAGCCAGATTTCGAACAACCACCCATCGCGCGCCATGACCACATGGCGCAGAAAATCCAGCGGCGTGTAGATGGGCACGGGCGCCAGCAGCGTGATGAGCGCTGCCGAGGTCATCACCCAGCCCGTGGCGGCCAGCGCCAGCAGCAGGCCGAACTGCAGCATGCACCAGTAGTCGTTGCCCCATTTGTTCACATGGCTGTTTTGCCAGTTCAGCCAGGTCTTGAGCACCACGCCCAGGTTGGCAGGCTCGCCGCGCTCCAGCGCCCGGCTCAACGCGTACAGGCTGGTGGCCAGCACGGGCGCCACCACCAGAAAGCCCGACAAGGCACCGGCCAGCAGCCAGAAGCGGTCGTGCCCCACCGCCAGGATGGCCGCGCCAAACAACGCAAGCACCAGCCCGTGAGCAAAGCTGACCCAGCCCGCGCGCGCCATGTCGCGCCACGCCAATGCGAGCCAGGTGAGAGGCTGCATCAGGCTGATGGTGCGAACGCTGGGCAAAAAGGGAGGTGGATTGCGGGGCATCTGAGAACACCAACGAAGCTTTCGGTGGCTAGGAACCTGTCCAAGAGTCTTTGCGGCAGACTCCTGGCCCGCAGTGTGGCCGCATCCCGCAGCGGCATCAACCGCCGCGGGTCCAACTCTTGACTTAGGGCAAGAAAAAGCCGGGCCAGGCGTCGGCTACACCCTCAACCGAACAGGCGGCACAGTGCCGTCAGGCTGTCTACCGTTGCATGGGGGGCGCTGTTTTCATGCGGCCAAGGATGGTTGGGCGTGTTGATCCACACAGCCTGCATGCCAGCGTTGATCGCGCCGTGGGCGTCCAGTGTGGCGTCGTCACCCACGTGCAGCACCTCGTGTGGCAACACGCCTACCGCCTGTGCGGCGGCATGGAAGATGCGCGCATCGGGCTTGGCCACACCAAACTCTGACGCGCTGATGCTGTGCTTGAAGTAGTGGCCGATGCCGATGCGGTGCACGTCGGCATTGCCGTTGGACACCGCCACCACCGGGTAGCGGGCCGACAAGAACGCCAGCGCATCGTGCGCGTCGGCAAACAGCTCCACACGCTGGCGCTCGGCAAAGAACAGGTCAAAAGCCGGCTCGGCCAGCGCGGGCTCGTCACCCGCCTGGGTCAGCGCCAGCCGGATGGATTCGCGCCGCAACGCACTGAGATCACCTTGCAGATCGGGCCGCAGCGTCACCATCTGCATGCGGATGGCGCGCAGCGCTTCGGTGTTGGAAAACAGCGCTGCGGTGGCCGGGGCGTGGTGCGTCAGCCACTCCAGCAACACCGCCTCGGCGCGCGTGATGGTGGGCCAGATGGGCCAGAGCGTGTCGTCCAGATCGATGCTGATGGCCCGAACGCGAGAGATGTCCAACAGCGACACAACGGGCGGGGATTCGGGTGTGGTGGCAGCGTTGGCGGCTGCGGCCAGCTCGGAGACGGCAGCTGGCGGTTGCAAAGGGTGGGACATGTTGCCGCGAGAATACCCCACAGCAGCCGTGGCGCTGGCTGACCGCCCCGCGCTGAGCGTGCAGGCGGTACGTGGCGGGTGTGTGATCAACCCGCCAACGTCTTACATCAGGGCCGGCGAAGGCGCCTTTGCCGACGCACACCCAGCCACCCCAGAACGCCTGCCAGTGCCGCAAGCGCCCAAGGGTTGTCCACCGGAATCGCCGCGGGATCGCCACCCAGCGCCAGCGCAAACGGGTCGCGAATGATGCCGAGCGTGTTGTTGGAATCCCCCACGCCGTTATCCGTCACTGAGTAGGTCACGGTGCGACGGTCGGGGCTCAAGGTGGCGGTCCAGGGCATCCATGAGGACGTGGAGCCCCCTGCCGTGTTGGGGCCGAACTTCCAGAACTGGATGTTGGCGGGCAGCGGGTCTGGATAGGTGATGGCCACAGTGATGCTGCCTGCACACCCGGAGGCCACAAACTCGAAACCGCCGTAGGGCAAGCTGCGGTTTACAGGGGTGGAGGCCGGTACGGCAAACGCCGTGCCGGGCTCAAACGTGCAGGACGCACCGCCGCCAGCGATGGCCGCAGTCGCCGTACCCGACATCCCAGGAACCGTTCCCGTGACCGATGCCAAGGTCGGCGTGACCGCGTTACTCACCCCTGATGTTGAGGCACCCTGGCTGTTGTTGGCCACCACAGCGAAGGTATAGGACGTGCCATTGCTCAAGCCAGTGACCGTGCATGTCAGCCCACTGGTGGGCGTACAGGTCTTGGTAGGGTCTTGCACGGCAGCCACCGAATAGCCTGAGATGGTGTCGCCGCCATCGCTGACAGGGGCCTGCCAACTCACCTCGGCCTGCGCATTGCCCGCAGTGGCGGTGACGTTCAGAGGAGCGCTGGGTACGTCGGGGACAACAGTAATGGAATAGGCACGCGCACCGCTGCAGCCGCTGGCATCACTGACCGTGACGGTGAAGTTGAATGTGCCCAGCGCAAAGGGGGTGCCTGAAACTGTACCGGCAGCGGACATCAGCAGACCAGGTGGCAAAGATCCGCTTGTGATGGCGTAGTTGGGTGCCCCCAGGGCCCCTGTCTGAGAGAGAGACTGTGTATAGGGTTGATTCAGAGTAGATCCGGCGAGTGCTCCACTGGCGGGAAACAACGTTAATGGCGGGCAGACATATGCCGAATAATTGACTTGGTCTATACCGATGTAGTCAGAGTTGGATCCAAGCGGCCCCGCGTTCGTCACGAAATAGCGAAAAGCCATGCGTCCTGAGGTGGGTGCAGGAAGCCCACTCACCGTGACTACATACTGTGTCCAGACTTGGGGATAAACATTCGCAACTAACGTCGGATTAACGCTCAACAGAAGCGTCGAGAAATCCCCCAATCCGGCTGCTGTACTTCCCACATTGGTGCTTGAGCCATTGGTGCTCATACGCAACTCAAGGCGGTCTGGATAATCAGTTTGCCCACCCACAATTGTTGGTTTACGCGTATAGAACGTCAGTACATCTCCGTTGCGAAATGTTCGGTTGGGCGTGATCAGCCAGTTGCTGATCGTCCCCGTGCTGCCAGTGGTATTGGAGAAATTCGCGGCAATATAGGCGCTGTCAGCTCCGGCGTACGCGTTAAAAGGACCAGGGTCGGGGGACGCAGTGGTGGGAATGCCTTGAAACCAACCAGTCGTTCCCAAAGGGCTGCTGTTGTTCTGCGTTACCCAACCACTGGCTCCCAACGTCGTCACATCGTCGAAGCCCTCTGTAAACGATTGCGCAGCCGCCGTTTGCAGCAACGTTGACACCCACAGCATCAAAGCGACAAAGCGTAGTAGCACACGGTACATCAGACAGGTCCAGCATGAATGAAAGGTTGCGCCACCCACACAGAAACAGCAGGGGGCTTATCCGACGCGCGACTCGACAACAAGTCGGCAAATGAAGCGTTGAACTTTGTCGAAGTCCTGCTTATTTGTCCACAGGATTTTTACCAACAGCCCCGTTTGCCACAATGGCGCCATGCCATCCCCCTTTTCCCCCGAACCCCCATACACCCACGGCCAGGCCGACCGCACCGCCGTTTTGCTGTGCAACCTGGGCACGCCCGATGAGCCCAACGCGCCCGCCGTGCGCCGCTACCTGGCCCAGTTTCTGGGCGACCACCGCGTGGTGGAGATTCCCAAGCTGGTGTGGTGGCCCATCCTGCACGGCATCATCCTGCGCACACGGCCGGCCAAGTCGGCCGCCAAATACGCCAGCGTGTGGACGCCCGAGGGCTCGCCGCTGGCGGTGTGGACAGCCAAGCAGGCCACGCTGCTGCGCGGCTGGCTGGGTGAGGCCGGGCACAACGTGCTGGTGCGGCACGCCATGCGCTATGGCAACCCCTCCATCGCCAGCCAGCTCGATGCGCTCAAGGCCGAAGGCGCCACGCGCATCCTCATCCTGCCGCTGTACCCGCAGTACTCGGCCACCACCACGGCCAGCGTGTTCGATGCGGTGTATGCCTGGGCTGCGCGCACGCGCCACGTGCCAGAGCTGCGTTTCGTCAACCGCTACCACGATGCGCCGGGCTACATCGACGCCCTGGCCCGCACCATCGAATCGCACTGGAAGACCCACGGCCAGCCCGACCAGTTGTTGATGAGCTTTCACGGCGTGCCCGAACGCACGCTGCACCTGGGCGACCCCTACCATTGCGAGGCCCGCAAGACAGGCCGCCTGCTGGCCGAGCGCCTGGGCCTGCGTGAGGAGCGCTTTCGCATCACCTTCCAGTCGCGCTTTGGCAAGGCCAAGTGGCTGGAGCCCTACACCCAGCCCACCATCGAGGCGCTGGGCAAGGCGGGCACGCGGCGGGTGGACGTGGTGTGCCCCGGCTTCACCAGCGACTGCCTGGAGACGCTGGAAGAAATCAACATGGAAGTGCGCGAGGCCTTTTTGCACGCGGGCGGGCAAGAGTTTCACTACATCCCTTGCCTGAACGACAACAACCACTGGATCACCGCGCTCAGCCGCATTGCGCAACAGCACCTTGCGGGCTGGCCCACCGAGGCGCCGGGCCCAGCCGCGCTGGCCGACGCGCGCAGCCACGCGCTGGCGGGCGGTGCGCCGCAGGGCGCTTGCCCGGTGGCGCACTGACGGCGATGGCACCTTGGGGCACGCCCGATCTGCACTTGGCGCCCCATGGTTACTACCAATTTGATAGCTACTAGCGCTTACCCATCAAGCGCTAGAGGCCAATTTGACTCAAACTTCTGATTGAAAACGTGGTGCATGTCCTCAGCGCACAGCAACGCAACCGGGGCCCGCAAGCCATCCCGCGTGAATAAGCTGGCATGGATCGACTTGACCCGTGCACGCTGAGCCTGTCGAACCGCCGCGCAGGGCTTGGGCAAGATCAGCCCGAATGGGTTTCTCTTGCAAACAGCCCGCCGCTCTTAGCCCCAGCAAGGCGCTGGTGGCCGCCCTAACCCAGGCAACGCCAGCCACTCCAGCCAACGCCAACTACCGCTAACCCTTCACGCTTTTTTGCCAACGCCTTCCGATGCCCGCCCAATCCCTCACCCCCGACCAGCTCCGGCTGACCATCGCCCCCGCCAGCCTGGGCTTTGCCAGCACGGCCGAATTGCAAGGCCGGCCCCTGCCGTGGATCGGGCAGGAGCGCGCGCAGGCCGCCGCAGAGTTCGGGCTGCGCATGCAGCAGACCAACTACCACCTGTTTGCCCTGGGCGAAGCGGGCAGCGGCCGCGCGTCGCTGCTGCACCAGGCCATGCAGGCCGCCGCCGCTGAGCGCCCTGTGCCGCCCGACCTGTGCTACGTGCACAACTTCGACACGCCCGAGCGGCCCCGCGCCCTGCGCCTGCCGCCGGGCCAAGGCCGCAAGTTGCGCCAAGCCATGGCAGACATGGCCCGCCAGCTGCAGGCCGACATCCCGCAACACCTGGCCAGCCCTGCTGTAGCGGCCGAGGCCGACCGCATCGACAAACACTGGCAAACGCAAGAAGACCAGGCCTTTGCCGCGCTGGAGCAGTTTGCGCGGCAGCGCCACTTTCGCGTTTCACGCAATGGCGGCCCGCTGGTGTTCACCCTGCTTGGCGCCAACGGCCAACCTTTGAGCGAAGCCGACGCCCGCGCCCTGCCGCCCGAGCG
>JBCNOJ010000222.1:0-8221 GCA_039593925.1 Acidovorax sp. | reverse complement strand
CGTTGGCCACGCACCCGGCATCCACCACGCACCGCCAGCTCAACCCCGAGGAACTCGCCAAGGCCGGCGTGAGCGAAAGCATGGTGCGCCTGTCCGTGGGCATTGAGCACATCGACGACCTGAAGGCCGACCTGGTGCAAGCCTTGGACGCCGTCTGAGCCCTCGGCAACAGTCAGCGCCGGTTGCGGGATACTGGAGGGCCTGCCCCGCAGATCGCGGGGCGCCATGATTCAAGATCGCCATGTCCCGCCTATCCCCTCTCGCTCCGGTCACGCTCGGCCTGCTGATTCTGGTCGGCTGCAGCTCCACACCATCCATCGCGCCGCGCGGTGCCGATGTGACCGATTCCCATGTCGCCAGTTTCCGCCAGAAGGAGGACGAGCAACTGCTGCAAAAGCAGGTGTCGCCTCCGCTGGATGCACCTTTGTCGCTGCTGGAGGCACCGCTGCCGCGCTACCCGTCCTTCATGCTGAATGACACCTCACTCAAAGCACGCGGCGACGTGACGGTGTCGTTCGAGATCATGCCCAGCGGGCTGGTCGGCGCGGTTCGCGTGTTGTCCGGCACAGGGGATGAAGCCCTGCACAAGCCGGCCATCGATGCGGTGCGCCGCTGGAAATTTGCGCCGCTGGTGCGCAACGGGGAACCCGCCCGCCTGATCCTGCAGCACACCTTCCGCATGGAGCCTGAGCGCGTCAGATAACCCGGCAACGCGGCTCATGCGTCGCGCGCCAGCCGCACGCCGCTGTATTGCCAGCGTGCAGTGGCGGGAAAAAAGTTGCGGTAGGTGCTGCGTGCGTGCCCCGGTGGCGTAGCGCACGAACTGCCCCGCAGCACGTACTGGTTGACCATGAATTTGCCGTTGTACTCGCCCACGGCGCCCTCGGCCACGCGAAATCCCGGGTAGGCCGCGTAACTCGATTGCGTCCACTGCCAGGCCGCGCCAAACCATTCCGATGTCTGGCCGCCGGTGGCGCCGGATGGCGTGTTGGCCTCATCGGGCAGCAGGCGCTGCGCGGCGTGCTCCCATTCCGCCTCGGTGGGCAGGCGGGCCCCCACCCAGCGTGCGTAGGCGTCGGCTTCGTAGTATGAGAGGTGCACCACCGGCAAAGCCCCCTGAAGCGGCCGCAAGCCCGCCAGTGTGAAGGTGTGCCAGGCACCGTCTATCCGGTGCCAGTACAGCGGGTGCTCCAGACCTTGCGCAGTGCGCCAGTCCCACCCCTCGGCCAGCCACAGAGCGGGGTTGGCGTAGCCGCCCCCCTCCACAAACGCGGCGAACTCGGCCTGGGTGACCAGGCGGGAGGCGATGGCATACGGCTGCAGGTACACCCGGTGGCGCGGGCCTTCGTTGTCGAAGGCAAAGCCATTTCCCGCGTGGCCAATGTCGGTCAGCCCCTCGTCAAAAGCGTGCCAGATCAGATCGGCATCCACCGGTTTGGCAACGCCCGCAGCAGGCGCGTCGGCGGCATAAGCAGGCCACGTGGGGTTGCACGACAGCAGGTGCAGGATGTCCGTCAGCATGAGTTCCTGGTGCTGCTGCTCGTGCTGCAGGCCCAGCTCAATGAGCGCACACACCGCTGCGTTGTGCAGCACCTTGGGCAACAGCCGCGCCATGCGGGCATCTACATCGGCACGGTAGGCCAGCACTTCGCTCAGCGCAGGCCGCGTCAGCAAGCCGCGCTGGGCGCGCGGGTGCTTGGCGCCCACGCCGTTGTAGTAAGAATTGAACAACACCCGAAACGCGGGGTGGAACGGCGCAAAGCCTGGCTCATTGGGCTCCAGCACAAAGGTTTCAAAAAACCAGGTGGTGTGGGCCAAGTGCCATTTGGTGGGGCTGGCGTCGGGCATAGACTGCGCGGCGCAGTCCTCGGCCGACAACGGGGCTGCCAGCGCACACGAGCGGTTGCGCACAGCGGTGTAGCGCGCATGCAGGTCGACAGGATTGGTGGTCATGGAATTCCTGCAGTGGGCAATCAGGGTGGGCGGTTGTCGCGAGGTCGGGTTGTCAGATCGCCATGCACTTATGGGCGCGCGTGCACCACCGCGAACCAGCCGCGCTCGTCGGTCCAGGCTTCAGAGCGCGCAAAACCGGCGCGCTCCAGCATCGCCGTGAACACGGGCAAGGGGTATTTGTAGCTGTTTTCGGTGTGGATGCGCTCGCCCTGCTCGAACGTGCGCTCCCCTCCGGGCCATTGCACCTGCGTGTTCGCAAGTGCCTCCAGGTGCATTTCGATGCGCGACTCCTCCTGGTTGAAGAAGGCACGGTGCTGCCATTGCGAGAGGTCAAAGTCGCTGCCGATCAGGCGGTTTACGTGGCACAGCACGTTGCGGTTGAATTCGGCCGTCACACCGGCTGCGTCGTCGTATGCCGCTTCCAGCACATCCACGTCCTTGGGCAGATCGATGCCAATGAGCAGGCCGCCATCATCGGCCACCATCTCGCGCATGTGGCCCAGCAGCTCCAGTGCGTGCGGCGGGTCGAAATTGCCGATGGATGAGCCCGGGTAGAACACCAGCCGCCCTGCGCGGGGAATGTCATCGGGCAGTTCCACACCACGCGTCATGTCTCCGCCCAGCGCACGCGCGTCCAGCCACGGAAGGTCGCTTTGCAAACCGGCAACAGCCTCGCGCAGATAGTCAGCCGAAATGTCCACCCCTACGAAAACCGCGGGCCGCACCCGTTGGCAGAGCGCACGCGCTTTCTCGCAATTGCCCGCCCCCAATTCAATCAGCGTGCGGCCTGTGCCCACCGCTCGGGCAATGTCCGCCGCGTGCTGTTGCATGAGCGCGTTCTCGGTGCGTGTGGGGTAATACTCGGGCAACTGGGTGATGGCCTCGAAGAGGCGCGACCCTTGCTGGTCGTAGAAGTACTTGGGAGAGATGCGGGCGGGACGCTGGCTGAGCCCTTGCGTGATGTCTTCGAAGTCGCGGGTCCGTGGCATGGGTGACTGCTTGGTGGGGCGCGGCGGGCGCGGGCGCGGCGGGTTCTTTTTGGTGTGATTCCCGCCGCCATGAAGCTGCCCATTCTGAGCACATGGCGCACTGCTGTATGTAGGCCAATGCGCCACAGGCGTTTTGGGTGATCATGCCAGCGGGGATCGTCGGGCCACGCCATCCGAGTAGCTGGCTACGCCGGGCGGCTGCCGCCTTCGGCACTTTTGCATCGAGCGGCGCTCCAAAGCCCTTTCCGCTTCCCAGGAGTCAAACATGCCCTTGCCCCCGCGAGTCTCCGTAGCCCCGGCCATTGCAAACACCAACGTTGCACGGCGCGCCCTGCTGCAACGCAGCGCACTGGGGTTCGGCCTGGGCGTGGCGTGCGTGGCAGCACCAGCGCTGGTGCAGTCCGCCTGGGCGCAGGGGCAGCGCCTGCAGCCCACGCCCCGGCAGACTGAGGGCCCTTTCTACCCCGTTGCCATTCCTGCAGACAGCGATGCAGACCTGCTGCGCAACGGCACCCTGCAGCAGTACAGCGCAGGCCAGCCCGTGTGGGTGGAGGGCCGTGTGACCGACACCCAGGGCACGCCGCTGGCGGGCGGTGTGGTGGAGATCTGGCAATGCGACGCTGCGGGCCACTACCACCACCCGGGCGATGGCGGCCGGGCAGCGGCCGGCTTCCAGGGCTTTGGCCGTGTCACGCTGGGGCGTGATGGCCGCTACCGCTTTCGCACCATCCGCCCTGCCCCTTACTCAGGCCACACGCCGCACATCCATTTCAAGGTGCGCATGGCGCAGCGCGAACTGCTCACCACGCAGATGTATGTGGCAGGCGACCCCGGCAATGCGCGCGACTTTTTGTGGAACAACCTCAGCGAGGCGGGGCGTGCAGCGCTGACCGTGCCCTTTGCGCCATCCAGCGACGGCCCGCGCGCGGAGTTTGGACTGGTGGTGCAGGCCTGACGCGACAAGGGCAAACGCTGCCCATCTGCCGCTGGGCAGTGCGCAGCAAGCAGAGCGCCGCGCGGAGGAGCGCCCGGGTAGCGCACCGCGTGCGGTGCCCCAGCGCCTGCAGGCCATTGCGCCACCCGGTACAGTGCGCGCTCTGCACCTCAGCTCCTTGCCAAACCCATGGATTCCGTCAGCCAAATTGTTCTGGGCGCCGCCGTCACCCTGTCCACCATGGGCCGCCGCACCGCGGCCTGGAAAGCCGCAGTGTGGGGTGGCATTGCGGGCACCCTGCCCGACCTGGACGCACTCATCGACCACGGCGATGCCATCCTCAACATGGTGCTGCACCGCACAGAGAGCCATTCGCTTTTCTACCTCACCGCCCTCTCGGTGCCCCTGGCCTGGGCGGTATCGCGGCTGCATGGAGAACCCACGCTGTTCAGGCGCTGGTGGCTGGCGCTGTGGCTGGCCCTCATCACCCACCCGTTGCTCGACTGGTTCACGGTGTATGGCACCCAGCTGTTGCTGCCGTTCACCCACTTCCCCTATGCCGTGGGCAGCATGTTCATCATCGACCCGCTGTACACCCTGCCACTGCTGGTGGGTGTGGTGGCGGCCTTGTCCATGCGACCCGCACGCGGGCTGGCATGGGCGCGCGGCGGGCTCGTGGTGAGCACCGCCTACCTCGCCTGGAGCGTGCTGGCACAGCACCTGGCGACGCAACAGGTACTGTCTGCGCTACCGGTGCCGCAGCTGGCGTCGCGGCAGATTCTTGTCACACCGGCACCCTTCAACACACTGCTGTGGCGCGCGGTGGTGGTCACCCCCACGCACTATTACGAGGGCTATACATCGCTGCTGGACGGCGGCCGCCCTGTGCGCTGGACGCAGCACCTGCGCGGTGCCGATCTGTATGCGCAGCACGGCGCCCACCCGCTGGCGGCACGCGTGGCGCAGTTCAGCCATGGGTTCTTCAAGATGAGCGAGGCGGACGGCAACGTGTTCATCACCGACTTGCGCATGGGCAATGAGCCCGCCTACACGTTCCATTTCAACCTGGGCCCCGCTGCGCAAATGGCGGCAGGCACCCACATCACCACGAAAGAGTGGCAACGGCCTGATCTGGCCACCGCACTGCCCTGGCTGTGGCAGCGCATGTGGGGGGCCGATGTGAGCCTGCATTGACCGGCAGCGCCGTTTCGGGCCCCAAGAAAAAGGCCAGCGCCCTTGCAGGCACTGGCCTTTTACCTTGGAAGCAAGCTGCGCGACCCGCCGCGCTTTAGAAGCGCCAGCCCAGACCCACGCCCACCAGAACAGGGTCCACCTTGAACGTGCCGAGCTTGGCACCGCCCGCGCTCACGTCGGTCTTGATGAAGACCTTCTTCACATCGAAGTTCAGGTACAGGTTCTTCTGCAGTGGAATGTCCACACCCACCTGCAGCGCGGCGCCGAAGCTGTTGCGGTCGATGTCCACGCCGGCGGGCAGGTTCACGCTGGAAAAGCGCGTGTAGTTCAGGCCTGCGCCCACATAGGGTTTGAAACCTGCAGCCGTATCAAAGTGGTACTGCAGCAGCAGCGTGGGCGGCAGGTGCTTGAGCGAGCCAATGGCCACGCCGCCAGCGCGCACAGTGTGCTTTTGTGGCACGGTCAGGATCAATTCGGCCGCAAGGTTCTTCGTGAAGAAGTAGCTCACGTCCACTTCCGGAATCGCCTTGTTGTTGACCGTGAGGCCCAGGGGCGTGCTGTCCTTGTTGGCGCTATCGAGGTGCACCACGCGTGCACGCAGCATCCAGGGGCCTTGTTCAGCCTGTTGCGCCAACGCAGCGCCCGACGTCAGGGCACACAGTACGGCGACAGCCAGCAGATTCTTTTTCATGGTGATTTCTTCGCATCGGTTGGACGGGGACGACCCCCGTGCATGTATTGAACCGCTGCGTGCCACCGCGGGCCTTGCTCTGCCTCAAGGCCCCGGCGCCCAGGCTTAGACCTGGATCAATGTGCGGCCTTTTTGCCGCGCAGACGCTGCACCAGTGTGACAACCGCCAGCACCAGGCCACCGGCCACAATGCCCACCACCGCATTGGCCAGGTTGGGCACCAACACCGCCCACAGCCCACCTCCAGGCCACTGCGCGGCGGCCGTGCCTGCGCCTTCCACTGCATGGTGCAGCAATGGCACGCCCTGCACCAAAATGCCGCCCCCCACCAGGAACATGGCCGCCGTGCCAGCCACCGACAGACCCTTCATCAACCAGGGCGCAGCCCGCAAAATGCCCAAGCCCACGGCGCGCGCAACGCTGCTGGTTTTTCTGCTCAGCCACAGGCCCAGGTCATCGAGTTTCACGATGCCGGCCACCAGGCCATACACCCCCACCGTCATGATCACCGCAATGCCCGACAGCACAGTCACCTGCTGAGCAAACGGCGCAGTGGCCACCGTGCCCAGGGTGATGGCAATGATTTCAGCCGACAGGATGAAGTCGGTGCGGACAGCGCCCTTGACCTTGTCTTTCTCAAACGTCACCAGGTCCACCGCCGGGTTCGCGTTGGCCTGGGCGTGGCTTTCGTGCTCAGCCGCATCGGCGTGCGGCGCGTGCAGAAACTTGTGTGCCAGCTTCTCAAACCCTTCAAAACACAGGAAAGCGCCCCCCACCATCAAGAGCGGCGTGACGGCCCAGGGCGCAAAGCTGCCGATCAAGAGCGCGGCAGGCACCAGGATGAGCTTGTTCAAGAATGAGCCCTTGCACACGGCCCACACCACCGGGATCTCGCGCTCGGCCCGCACGCCAGAGACCTGCTGTGCGTTGAGCGCGAGATCATCCCCCAGCACCCCCGCCGTCTTCTTCGCGGCCACCTTGGTCATGACGGACACATCGTCTGCCATGGCAGCGCTCTTCTTGGCCGCAACCTTGGTCATCAGCGCAACGTCATCCAGGACTGCAGCGATATCGTCGAGCAGCGTCAACAAACTGGCACCGGCCATAAAGGGCTCCGTGAGTGAAGAAGAGCGGATTATGAATAAAAAATGCCTCTAGCGCTTATGCATAAAGCGCTGAGAGCTATTATTTTCATAGTAAGTCAACGACCATGCCAGCGGTTGCGCAGTTCACAAGTCAGTCAAAGCAGACGGTATGGCGGATGGAAAACAACATCGCCTTGCCCTAGGATGCGTCGCACCATCTCAACGGGAGCCGAGAGCATGATTCAAGACATGACATCGCCGAAAAGCGGTTTTCAATGGGCCAGCAGGGCTGTGTGGGCTGCAGGCGCCGCGCTGGCGCTGACCGCCACGCCCGCCGCCGCGCAAGATGCCAAGGGCTGCAAAGACCCGGCCATGTTCCCGCAGCGCATTCCGAATTTCACCATTGCCAGTTGCCGCAGTGCGCAGGATGCCGACACCTTTCGGTGGCCGGGCGGCCAGCAACAGGCCATGGGGCTGCGCACCGAGACTGTCTACAAAGTCCCCAAACCCGCCGACGGTGCCGCTCCCAAGTACATCGTGGCCAACTACGCCAATGCGCTAAAAGGCATTGGGGGCGAGTTGCTGCAGGACCCGGCCAAATCTTCGCTGGGCGACCGCCTGACCGGCCGCGTGTCGGTGGACGGACGCATGGTCTGGGTTCACCTGACCAGTGACTCGAGCGTGGCCGGTGGAAACTGGAGCAGCTACAAGCTCATCGTGCTGCAGGAAGATGCAGCCGCCCAGGTGGTGACGGCGCGCAAGATGCTGGACGAGCTGAATCAGGCGGGCTTCATTGCGCTATCCATCAACTTCGACACGGGCAAGTGGGACATCCGCCCCGAAAGCCAGGGCGTGGTCAAGGAGATCACCGCGTTGATGCAGCAGCAAAGCGGGCTGAACATTTCCATCGAAGGACACACCGACAACGTGGGCACACCCGCGGCCAACAAGACCTTGTCGGAAAACCGGGCGCGCGCCGTCATGCAGGCTGTGGTGGCGCAAGGCATTGCCGCCAGCCGCCTGCGCAGCGCCGGTCACGGTCAGGAAAAGCCCGTCGCAGACAACCGCACCGAAGAGGGCCGCGCCAAGAACCGCCGCGTGGAACTGGTCAAGCTGCCTTGACGGCACCGTGCGCGGCGCCTGGCAGGACGCCAGGCATCACGCACGAGGTCAGCCCACCCACTTGCGTGCATTGCGCCAGATGCGCATCCAGCCGCTGTACTGGGCCTGGTCTTCGCTGGTCCAGCTCATCTGCACGTTGCGGAACACGCGCTCGGGGTGCGGCATCATGGCCGTGAAGCGGCCGTCTGCCGTGGTCACGGCCGTGAGGCCGCCCGCGCTGCCGTTGGGATTGAACGGGTACTGCTCGGTGGCG
>JBCNOJ010000221.1:0-8224 GCA_039593925.1 Acidovorax sp. | reverse complement strand
CGAAGGACAACATCAAGTTTGACGGCCTCTCGCGCGTCTCGCACGTCACCGATGCCACCGACTGGCGCGTGGAGTACCCGTTTGTGGTGCTCACCCCCGACACCGAGGCCGAGATGGCGGGTCTGGTCAAGGGCTGCATCGAACTGGGCCTGACGATCATTCCGCGCGGGGGTGGCACCGGCTACACCGGCGGTGCGATTCCGCTGACGTGGAAGAGCGTGGTCATCAACACCGAAAAGCTCGAAGCCATGACCGAGGTGGAGATGCGCCGCCTGCCGGGCATGGACAGCGAAGTCGGCACGGTGTGGACGGAGGCCGGCGTGGTCACCCAGCGCGTGGCCGATGCTGCGGAACGCGCGGGCTTCGTCTTCGCCGTGGACCCGACCAGCGCCGAGGCATCCTGCATCGGCGGCAACATCGCCATGAACGCCGGTGGCAAGAAGGCCGTGCTCTGGGGCACGGCACTCGACAACCTGGCCAGCTGGCGCATGGTGACGCCCGACGCGCAGTGGCTCGAAGTGACCCGCCTGGACCACAACATGGGCAAGATCCATGACGTGGAGGTGGCCACCTTCGAATTGCAGTACTTCGAGGCGGACGGCAAGACGCCCATTCGCACAGAGACGCTCGCCATCCCGGGCAAGACCTTTCGCAAGGAGGGGCTGGGCAAGGACGTGACGGACAAATTCCTCTCGGGGCTGCCCGGTATCCAGAAAGAAGGCTGCGATGGCCTCATCACCAGCGCGCGCTGGGTGGTGCACCGCATGCCCGAGCACACGCGCACCGTGTGCCTTGAATTCTTCGGCAACGCCAGGGACGCCGTACCCAGCATCGTCGAGATCAAGGACTTCATGTTCGCCGAGCAAAAGCGCAGTGGCGTGTTGCTGGCGGGCCTGGAGCACCTGGACGACCGCTACCTGAAGGCCGTGGGCTACGCCACCAAGAGCAAGAAGGGCAACGGTGGCCTGCCCAAGATGGTGCTGATTGGCGACATTGCCGGCGACAACGCCGACGACGTGGCCCGCGTGACCAGCGAGGTCGTGCGCCTGGCCAACACCCGCAGCGGGGAGGGCTTTGTGGCCATCACGGCCGATGCACGCAAGAAGTTCTGGGCCGACCGCAAGAAGACGGCGGCCATCAGCCGCCACACCAACGCCTTCAAGATCAACGAGGACGTGGTGATCCCGCTGCCGCGCATGGCCGAGTACACCGACGGCATCGAGCGCATCAACATCGAGCTCTCCCTGCGCAACAAGCTCAAGCTGTGCGACGCGCTGACCGAGTTCTTCGAGCACGGCAACCTGCCCCTGGGCAAGCACGACGCCGACGACGAAGTGCCTTCGCCCGAGCTGCTGCAAGACCGCGTGGCCCAGGCCATCGCCCTGGTCGAAGAGGTGCGCGCCCTGTGGCAGGGCTGGCTGCACGATGTGGAAAGCCTGTTCCCCCAGCTGCAGGACCACACGCTGCGAGCCAGCTGGAAGACCCAGCTGCGGGCGCCGCTGCAGGCCATCTTCACCGGTGCGGCGTTCAAGCCCATCCTGGACGAGGCCGTGGCCATCCACAAGCGCGTGCTCAAGGGCCGCGTATGGGTGGCGCTGCACATGCACGCGGGCGACGGCAATGTGCACACCAACATCCCCGTCAACAGCGACGATTACGAGATGCTGCAGACGGCCCACGAGGCCGTGGCGCGCATCATGGTGCTGGCGCGCAGCTTGAACGGCGTGATCTCGGGCGAACATGGCATCGGCATCACCAAGCTCGAATTCTTGACCGACGATGAGTTGCGCCCCTTTGCAGATTACAAGCGCAAGGTAGACCCGCAAGGCCGATTCAACAAGGGTAAATTGCTTCGAAATCAGGAGCTGGAGGCGCTTGATGGGCAAGCGCTGGAGGCCAAAAAGGCTTCAAACTCTTCGGTCATGCAGGCCGGGCTGAAGGCCGACCTGACCAACGCCTACACGCCGAGCTTCGGCCTCATGGGCCACGAGTCGCTGATCATGCAGCAGAGCGATATCGGCGCGATTGCCGACAGCGTGAAGGACTGCCTGCGCTGCGGCAAGTGCAAGCCCGTTTGCTCCACGCACGTGCCGCGCGCCAATCTGCTCTACAGCCCGCGCAACAAGATCCTGGCCACCTCGCTGCTGGTCGAGGCGTTCCTGTACGAAGAGCAGACGCGCCGGGGCGTGAGCATCAAGCACTGGCAGGAGTTTGAAGACGTGGCCGACCACTGCACGGTGTGCCACAAGTGCGAGAGCCCCTGCCCGGTGAAGATCGACTTCGGCGACGTCACCATGAACATGCGCAACCTGTTGCGCAAGATGGGCAAAAAGAGCTTCAGGCCCGGCAACAAGCTGGCGATGACCATGCTCAACGCCACCAATCCGGACACCATCAAGTTCATGCGCTCGGCCATGGTGGACGTGGGCTTCAAGGCCCAGCGCGTGGCCGTGGACCTGCTGCGCAAGGTGGGCCGCAAGCAGACTGCGCACCCGCCGGCCACGGTGGGCACCGCGCCTGTCAAGGAGCAGGTGATCCACTTCATCAACAAGAAGCTGCCCGGCGGCCTGCCCAAGAAGACGGCCCGCGCGCTGCTGGACATCGAAAACAAGGACTACGTGCCCATCATCCGCAACCCGGCCACCACCACGGCCGAGACGGAGGCGGTGTTCTACTTCCCGGGCTGTGGCTCTGAGCGACTGTTCAGCCAGGTCGGATTGGCTACCCAAGCCATGCTGTGGCACGCTGGCGTGCAGACGGTGCTGCCACCGGGTTACCTGTGCTGCGGCTACCCCCAGCGCGGCTCGGGCCAATTCGACAAGGCCGAGAAGATGATCACGGACAACCGCGTGCTCTTCCACCGCGTGGCCAACACGCTGAACTACCTGGACATCAAGACGGTGGTGGTGAGCTGCGGCACCTGCTACGACCAGCTGCAGGGGTATGAGTTCGGCAAGATCTTCCCGGGCAGCCGCATCATCGACATCCACGAGTATTTGCTGGAGAAGGGCATCCAGCTGCAAGGCAAGGGCGCCTACCTGTACCACGAGCCTTGCCACAACCCGATGAAGCTCGGCGACTCGATGAAGACCGTCAAGGCCCTGGTGGGTGAGCAGGTGCTCAAGAGCGACCGCTGCTGCGGCGAGTCGGGCACGCTCGGCGTGACCCGCCCCGATGTGTCCACGCAGGTGCGCTTCCGCAAGGAAGAGGAAATCCGCAAAGGCGAAGCCAAGCTGCGCGCAAGCGGTGCCGTGGCTGCGCAGGACAACGTCAAGATCCTCACCAGCTGCCCCAGCTGCCTGCAGGGCCTGAACCGCTACCAGGACGATCTGCAAAACGGTTTGCTCGAAGCCGACTACATCGTGGTCGAGATGGCCCGCGAGATTCTGGGTGACAACTGGATGCCCGAGTACGTGGAGCGCGCCAACGGCGGCGGCATTGAGCGGGTGCTGGTCTGATGGCCGAACCGGTGTGCCCCCTGTGCGCCGAAGAGGGCGGCGCGCTCATCTGGCGCGGTGCCCATCTGCGTGTGATCCGCGCGAACGAGGCGGGTTTTCCGGCGTTCTACCGCGTGGTGTGGAACGCCCATGTGGCCGAGTTTTCCGATCTCTCGGCCACCGAACGTGCCCATTGCATGGACGCCGTGGCGCTGGTGGAGCAGACCTTGCGCGAGCACCTTGCTCCCACCAAGATCAACATTGCCGCGCTGGGCAACATGGTGCCGCACCTGCACTGGCACGTGATTGCCCGGTTTGCGTGGGACAGCCATTTCCCGTCGCCCGTCTGGGCAACGGCCCAGCGGGCAAGCCCGGCGCAACAGGAAGAAACCGTGCGTGCGCAGCTGCCCGCGGTGGATGCCGCATTGCCGCACCGGCTGGCGGCGTTGACTTCGCCTTTGGCTTGAAGGCTGGCACGCTTCACAACACCTATTTCTCAGGAGAAGTCTCCATGGCAGGTTTGAAAGCGGGTGCACCCACACCCCAGGCGCTCACAGTGCACGAGACCTCGCGCGTGCTGGAAGTTGGGTTTTCTGACGGTGCCACGTTCCGCATTCCGTTTGAGCTGATGCGCGTCTATTCGCCCTCGGCCGAAGTGCAGGGCCATGGGCCTGGTCAGGAGGTGCTGCAGACCGGCAAGCGCCAAGTGACCCTGGTCAACTTGGAGCCCGTAGGCAACTACGCCGTGAAACCGACGTTCTCTGACGGCCACGACAGCGGCATCTTCAGCTGGGACTATCTTTACGAACTGGGCCAGCAGCAGGAAGCCCTATGGGCGCAGTACATCGAACGCCTGGCTGCCGCCGGGGCTGACCGAGACGCGCCCATGAACGCGGCCAAAGGCGGTGCGGGTGGCCACGGCTGCGGTAGCCACTGAAGGCTGAGCACGGTGGGGGTGGTAGTACCCCTGCTGATCGATGTGCTATTGAAAGATGAGCTGCTAGCGCAATATGGATAAGCGCTAGCGGCCTTTTTCTTTTGAATGGCGTTGTCCTAATTGCGACACAAGCCCCATTTCGGTGCGGGGTTGTCGCTGTACCTCTGGCGCTCGCGCGCCTAGCATGAAACTTATGAGCACGACCCACTTTGGTTTTCAGTCGGTGGATGAGCAGGACAAAGCGCGCCATGTGCGCGGCGTGTTCGACTCGGTGGCCTCGAAATACGACGTGATGAACGACCTCATGTCGGCCGGAATGCACCGCGCCTGGAAGGCCTACACCGTGATGGTGGCCAACCTGCGCGAAGGCAGTCAGGTGCTGGACATCGCGGGCGGCACGGGCGACTTGGCGATGGCGTTTTCCAAAAAGGTGGGCGCATCGGGCCGTGTGGTGCACACGGACATCAACGAGGCCATGCTGCGCATGGGGCGTGACCGCCTCATCGATGCGGGCGTGGTGCTGCCGACGCTGGTCTGCGATGCGGAAAAGCTGCCGTTTCCCGATGCGCATTACGACGTCGTGAGCGTGGCCTTCGGTCTGCGCAACATGACGCACAAGGACCAGGCGATTGCCGAGATGTGCCGCGTGCTCAAGCCCGGCGGCAAGCTGCTGGTACTGGAGTTTTCCAAGGTGGCCAAACCGCTGGAGAAAGCCTACGACTGGTATTCGTTCAAGGTGCTGCCGCGCCTGGGCAAGCTGGTGGCGGGCGACGATGCCAGCTACCGCTACCTTGCTGAATCGATCCGCATGCATCCAGGCCAGGAAGAACTCAAAAGCCTCATGCAAAAAAATGGCTTTGGGCATGTGGACTATCACAACATGACGGGTGGGATTGTGGCCTTGCATGTTGGAATCAAGTGCTGAGTGATTCACTCAGCGATTAACGGAGACGGAGAAGTCATGATGAAACTGTGGTCTGTGGTGTTGGTGGCGATGCTGGCGTTTGCGCATGCTGACGCAGATGCACGCCGCATGGGTGGTGGCAAGTCGATGGGCAAACAATCGAGCAACGTGACCCAGCGCGATGCTGCAACGCCCCCTGCAACACCGGGTGCTCCGGCACAAAATGCCACCAACGCGGCCGCGGCCAAACCCGCAGCCGCTGCTGCAGCACCGGCCGCAGCCGCGGCCAAGAAGCCTTGGGGCGCCATGCTGGGCGGCCTGGCTGCTGGCCTGGGCTTGGCCTGGCTGGCGCACTCGCTGGGCCTTGGCGAAGGTTTTGCCAACATCCTGATGATTGCGCTGCTGGCCATGGCGGCGTTCGCCATCTTCAAGATGGTTATGCGTTCGCGCAATGGCTCCGGCAGCGCGTCCGGTGGTGCTCCGTTCGCATTTCAGGGAGCAGGCTCCGCAACGCCCGCCGCTGCGCAGGTACCCCCCCAGTACAGCCCCAACAACGTTGGCAACGATGCGTCGGCGCGCCCCTGGGAGCGCAGCAGCATGGCATTTGATGCGTCGCGCCAGACGCCTGGCGGTCAAGTGGGCACGGGCGTTGTCATTGGCTCCGGTCTGACCGGCTCCCAAAACTGGGGCATTCCTGAAGGTTTTGACACCGAAGGTTTTCTCACTGCCGCGAAGCGCAATTTCGTGACGCTGCAGGCAGCGTGGGACCGCTCGGACATCAGCACATTGCGCTCCATGATGACCGACAACATGCTGGACGAAATCCGCACCCAGCTGGCCGAGCGGGAAGCCCACCGCGGCGCTCAGCCCAACCACACGGATGTGGTCATGATCGAAGCCCAGCTGCTGGGTATTGAAGACCTGGGCGACGGCTACATGGCCAGCGTCGAGTTCTCCGGCATGATCCGCGAGGAGCTCTCTGCAGGTCCAAGCCCGTTCCGCGAAGTGTGGAACATGACCAAGGCCAAGTCGGGCGGCAGCGGCTGGCTGGTGGCTGGCGTGCAAGCACTGCAGTAACAAGGCAAAAGCCCCAGTTTTGGGGCCTTCCCAGTTCAGGGAATAATCGGGGACTATGGCAACACCACAGTCCCCTTTTTCCTTTCTGGACGGCCTCTTCGAGCGTGTGGCCGCCGGCCCGCAGCCTCCGCAATGGCTGGTGCATGAGGTGCAGCAGCGTGTGGTGCTGTTCCTCAATCATGTGCTGATGCAGGAGCCCGAGGCCATGGACCGTCTGGCGCGCCAAAAAGGCCGCATCGCCCGCGTTCAGTGGCGCGCGTATTCGATGGCGCTGGTCATCACGCCGGCCGGCCTGTTCAACTTGGCGCCGGAGGCTGCCGTACCGGACCTGCGGCTTGAAGTGACCGAAACCTCGCCCCTCTCGCTGGCCCAGGCGGCCCTGCGCGGCGACAAGCCGTCCATCCGCATCGAAGGCGACGTGCAACTGGCGGCCGAAATCAACTGGCTGGTTGACCATGTGCGCTGGGACGTGCAAGAGGACTTGGCCCGCGTGATTGGCGACGCGCCTGCCCACACTGTCGCGCAGATCGCGGGACGCGCAGCCCAGGCGCTGCGCCAGTTTGTGGGTGCGCGCATGGCGCCCGGGGCGAAGTCAGCGGCTGCTGCCGCCACCGCCCCAGCCTACAGCCCCGCACCGTCGGCAGCACCTGCTTCTGCCGCAGCGCCAGTCAGTGAGCCCGGTCGGGCGGACACATGAAGCGTTTTCTGAGAGGGGTCACCATCCTGTGGGTGGTGTTCCGCTACGGCCTGGATGGCCTGGTGCTGGACAGTTTTCAAAAGCCCTGGCTGCGGCTGGCATCGCGCATTCTTTCCATTGGACGTAACCTGGACGCGCCGCGCGGCCAGCGGCTGCGTGAGGCACTGGAGCGCCTGGGCCCCATCTTCGTGAAGTTCGGCCAGGTGCTCTCCACCCGCCGCGATCTGCTGCCCCCGGACGTGGCCGACGAACTGGCGCGTCTGCAGGACCGTGTGCCCCCGTTCCATCCTGACATTGCCATCGCCACCATCGAGCGCGCGTTCCGGCGGCCGGTGGACGAGGTGTTCGTGTCCTTTGACCGCACTCCCGTGGCCAGCGCTTCGATTGCGCAGGTCCACTTCGCCACCCTGCGGGACCGCAGCGGAGCGCTGCGCGAGGTGGCTGTGAAGGTGCTGCGTCCCGGCATGCTGCCGGTCATCGAAAAAGACCTGAGCCTGATGCGCATGATGGCCGGCTGGGTGGAAGGCCTGTCGGCCGACGGCAAGCGCCTCAAGCCCCGCGAAGTGGTGGCAGAGTTCGACAACTACCTGCACGACGAGCTGGACCTGGTGCGAGAGGCTGCCAATGCGGCGCAACTGCGCCGCAACATGCAGGGGCTGGACTTGGTGCTGATCCCCGAGATCTTCTGGGATTTTTGCCACCCGGAGGTGATGGTCATGCAGCGCATGAACGGCGTGCCCATCAGCCAGATGGACCGCCTGCGCGAGGCGGGCGTGGACATTCCCAAGCTGGCGCGCGATGGCGTCACGATCTTCTTCACCCAGGTGTTTCGTGACGGCTTTTTCCATGCCGACATGCACCCCGGCAACATCCAGGTGAGCCTGGAGCCCACTACTTTCGGCCGCTACATCTCGCTGGACTTCGGCATCGTGGGCACGCTCACGGAATCCGACAAGGAATACCTGGCGCAGAATTTCGTGGCGTTTTTCCGGCGCGACTACAAGCGCGTGGCCGAGCTGCACATAGAAAGCGGGTGGGTGCCTCCTGAGACCCGTGCGAACGACCTCGAATCAGCCATCCGCGCGGTGTGCGCGCCGTATTTCGATCGCCCGCTCAATGAAATCTCGCTGGGCATGATGCTGATGCGGCTGTTCCAGACCTCGCGCCGGTTT
>JBCNOJ010000220.1:0-8225 GCA_039593925.1 Acidovorax sp. | reverse complement strand
GAAGCCGAAAACATGGGTGACGCGCTGAACTACCTGGAAGACGGCATGGCCCTGGAAGTGGTGTTCTATGACGGCAAGGCCATCTCGGTCGAACTGCCCACCAGCGTCGAGCGCGAAATCACCTGGACGGAACCCGCCGTGAAGGGCGACACCTCCGGCAAGGTCATGAAGCCCGCCAAGATCGCCACCGGCTTCGAAGTGCCTGTGCCCCTGTTCGTCAGCCAAGGCGACAAGATCGAAATCGACACCCGCACTGGCGAATACCGCAAGCGCGTGTAAACGAAACACGGCCGTGTTTCACCAGCAAAAAGGCTTCCCTCGGGAAGCCTTTTTTCATGGTGCGGTGGCTGGGGGCGCGGTGGCGGTTCAGCCGCGATTGGCGCGCCGCACGCGCCGCCGGTAATCGTTCACGTTGTTGCCGCGGATTCCCGTGTCTTGCGTGCCCCGGATCTCATCCACCTTGCGGTCCGCCTGCGCGCCAGAGATGGGCTGGGCCACGATGTGGGTTTCATGCTCGAAACCGTGCGATTTGTCGGTGTTGCGGTAGTAGCGGTACAGCATCCAGTACAGCCCCGCCGCGCTGGCTGGCCCCATGGCCAGCAGAATCAATACGCCGTCTCCATCCATGATCACCGTCCTATCAGCCAGAGTGCGATCGCTTCCACAAACGTGCCCACGGTGAGCGCAGCGGTAATCAGCTTCCACTGCTGCACCGGCACACTGCCCATGGTTTCGCCCGTGCGGCCGTTCACCGCGATGTAGTGCAGCATGCCGCCTTTGCCACCCTGTTGGTACGAATACAGCCACACTGGCAGGTACATCGCCACCCAGCGTGTGCCGTGCACGTCGATGTGCTCCTGCTCCCAGCGCACCCCGCGACCATAGCCCCGCACCGACGAGTGCACCTGCGCACGCGCAATGGACAGCAGCTGGTCTTCCAGGCGCGGGCTGAGGTGGTCCACATCACGGTCGCGTTTTTCCGACGTGTAGCCAACGAGGTAGGAGGCGTTCCACTTCACTGCATTTTTGGTGTCAAACGGCAAGATGGCGTTGATGACGTTGTTGGTGTTGGCCTGGGTGTCCAGGTTGCCGCGCTTGGCGCTCGATTCAAGCGTCAGGTCGTCCACGGTGAAGTCCACATGCCGCTGGATCTGGTACACATCGGCGTCGTAATAGGTCTTCTGGTCCTTGCCCTCGCCGCGCGTGTAACGGCGCGTTTCCACCTCGCCAAAGCCAGCGACGTCGGCACTGACGTTGGCATCCACCACCATGTAGGGCAGGTAGACGCCCAGCACGTTCTCAGGCGTGAACTCTTCCTTGAACGCCTTGAGCGCAAACATCTGGCGCTTGCCCACAAACTGGCGGATGCGCGCCACCGCGTCGTCTTTCTTGATGTGAAACGGCAGCACCGCATCGGGCACCGCGCCGTTGTCGACCTGCTCGTTAACGCCCAGCACGTGGCGACACCAGTGACATCGGGCCGTCATGGCGGTGTCGGTGTTGACCACCACCTCGGCGCCGCATCCAGTGCACTTGTAGGTGCGCAGGCTCGCCGCGTCAGCGCTGATGTTCTTGGCACCTGAGGCGATCTGCGTGCCACGAAGCTGGTCAATGCCCTCCCCCAGGCCAAACTCGTCCTCCACACGCGCAGCTGTCCATTCATGGCGGCAAAACAGGCAGATCAGTTTGTCGGTGCCTGCGCGCTGGCGAATCTCGGTGGAGCCGCACTTGGGACAATGGTTGAGGCCGTCCTTCAGCTCTTTGGACGCCGTATCGATGGCCGCCGGGTCTGGCGCGGTCAGCTCATCGCGGATCGGCCCAGGCAGCGTGGCCGGGTCGATGGGAAACTGGCCCGGCGCAGGCGGCACATCCTGCGGCGAGCCAGGGCCGGTGGGCAGCGGCGAAGTCACAGCCCGAGCGCCTTGGCCTTGACCGCGTCGTAATCGGCCTGCGTGATGAGACCGGCATCCAGCATCTGCTTGGCCTTGGTGAGCTTGGCGATGGGGTCATCCGCCGCTGGGGCCGCAGCAACTGGCGCTGGCGCCACAGGCTGCTGCAGGCCCGCCAACCCGCCCAGCCCGCCCGTGGCGATGCCCATGCCCATCAGGCCGCCAACGCCAGCGTTCTGACCTGCGGACTGAATGCCCGCCGCCACCGACGCTTGCAGGTTGGAGTTGCCCCGCGCACCAGAGAGCGCATCGGCACGCTGCACCGTCTTAAGCAGCTCTTTCGTGTTCGCGTCGTACTCGATGGAGACGATGGCGGTCTTGGCGATGACCAGGCCGCGGTCGGACCGCCACTGGTACGCGTTCTCGACCACGGCAGACAGGCTCTGCGCAAAACCCACCGAGTCCTGCTGGATCTTGGTGATGCGGTTGCCCTTGGCCGGGTCGTTGGTATACAGGCTGAAGGCCGGGGCCAGCGAGCCCACCACTTCATTGAAGAGCTGGCTGGCGGCCGCGTTGTCGAGGTCGGTGAAGTCGAACACCTGGCCGGGCTGCAGGTAGCCCGCGGGCACGAAGTTCTTCACGAAAAGGATCGGGTCCACGATCTTGAGCGTATAGCTGCCGCGCGTGATGGCGCCTACCTGCGCATTCAGATAGCCGTCGTCCCAGTAGATTTCGGACTGCGTACCGAAGCGGTTGTCAGGTAGCTCCTTGAGCGACACGAAGAACGCAGCCTGCTGTGAGCCAGGCTGGCCGCCGAACTTGAAACGCTCCCAGCTCTGGCGCACAAGCGGCTCGACAAATCCCCCGTCGAAGAAGATGGACTTGGAGTTGAGGTCGTTCGAATTCCACTCATACCCACCGGGCTCGGCGACGAAGCCGGTGATGGCGCCGTCCTGCATGAGCAGCAAGCCATAGCCCTCGGGCACCACGATCTTGGAGCCGTTGGTGATGATATTGGACGACGCCTTGGTGTTGGAGCCACGCCCGGCGTTGGTGCCGCGCGGCACGGCGGCAAACAGCGCTGCGGTGGAAGGCAGGCCATCCGGCACCGTGTAGAAATCCTTCCACTGATCGGCCAATGTGCCGCCAATGGAACCAACCGCTGCCTGGATAAGACCCATGATGCTTTCCTCGTCAAGTTGTGCCGCCCGGATGGTGCGGGCCGCAAAAGCATAAACGAATTAACAACCGGATCGCTATCAACATAGGAGCTAATAGCGCATGGATTTAAACACTTTCAGTGACAAACTTCACTGAAACTGAATTTTGCCCAGCGCTGGCAGCTCACATTTTTGAAGTGATCAAACCGGCAGCGCCACCAGGTCATGCCCTTGCACGCCCACGATGCGCGCGCGCGTGAACTCGCCCACTTTGAGTTGTTTGCTGATCTTTTCAGGGGGCAGCAACTTCACGGTGCCATCGATCTCTGGCGCATCTGCGTAAGTGCGGCCCACGCCACCCTTGCGGCCCAAGGCAGGAGCGTGGTCTACCAGCACCTGCATGGTGGCGCCCACACGGCGCTGCAGGCGCGCAATCGACACTTCCTCCGCCACCGCCATGAAGCGGGCGCGGCGCTCTTCGCGCACTTCCATGGGCAGCATGCCGGGCAGCTCGTTGGCGGCGGCGCCGTTCACATCGCTATAGGCAAAGCAGCCCGCACGGTCGATCTGCGCCTCGCGCACGAAGTCGAGCAGGTGCTGGAACTCTTCTTCCGTCTCGCCCGGAAAGCCCGCAATGAACGTGCTGCGGATGACCAGCTCGGGGCAAGCCTCACGCCAGCGCAAGATGCGCTCCAGGTTGCGCTCGCCGCTGGCGGGGCGCTTCATGCGCTTGAGCACGTCGGGGTGGCTGTGCTGGAACGGCACGTCCAGGTAAGGCAGCACCTTGCCCGTGGCCATGAGCGGGATGACCTCGTCCACGCTCGGGTACGGGTACACATAGTGCAGGCGCACCCAGGCACCATAGGGCTCGGCAATCTCGCCCAGCGTCTGCACCAGCTCCAGCATGCGCGTCTTGACGGGCTTGCCATCCCAGAAGCCCGTGCGGTACTTCACATCCACGCCATAGGCTGAGGTGTCCTGGCTGATGACCAGCAGCTCCTTCACGCCGCCTTCAAACAAGGCCTTGGCCTCGCTGAGCACGTCGCCAACCGCGCGCGACACCAGATCGCCACGCATGGACGGGATGATGCAGAAGGTGCAGCGGTGGTTGCAGCCCTCGCTGATCTTGAGGTAGGCGTAGTGCTTGGGCGTGAGCTTGACTCCGGCTACACCAAAGCTGCCAGGTACCAGGTCGATGAAGGGGTCGTGTGGCTTGGGCAGGTTCAGGTGGACGGCGTCCATCACCTCCTGCGTCGCATGCGGGCCCGTCACAGCCAGGACGCTGGGGTGCATCTGGCGCACCATGTTGCCGCCATCGTCGCCAGTGCGTGCGCCCAGGCAGCCAGTAACGATGACTTTGCCGTTTTCGGCCAGCGCCTCACCGATGGTGTCCAGGCTTTCCTTGACCGCGTCGTCGATGAAGCCGCAGGTATTGACGATGACCAGGTCCGCGCCCTGGAAGGTCTTGGAAGTTTCGTAACCCTCAGCGCTCAGTTGCGTGAGGATGAGTTCGGAATCGGTCAGCGCCTTGGGGCATCCCAGGCTGACGAATCCGACTTTGGGGGTTTTTGTGGGGGAGAGTGCTTCGCTCATAACCCCGTATTGTCCCAGTTCCGCCGCTGGCGGTGGGTGCAGCCCTTCTACAGCCCGATTTCCGACTCGCCAGGTCGGTGGTCCCGGGCGCAACCCATGGCAATGCCGCCGCGCAAAGGCCGAGCGCCGGACGGCGACTCAGGGGGCCTACCTCTTGATGCCAAAAGCCCCCAGCATCTGCTCGGTCTGCTTCTGCATCTGCTCTTGCATTTGCGTGAGCATGGTCTGGGATTGCTCCACGTAGCTGCCCATCATGCCCTTGAGCATGGGCGACTGCAGGTTCATGAATTGCGCCCACATCTCGGGCGTGACGCTCTGCGACTGCTCGGCCAGCTTGGCCTGCACATCGGTGAAGGCCTGCACGTTCTTTTCCAGATAGGCGCCCATGAAGCCCTGCATAGCGTGACCGTAGAACCTGATGATGTTGGCCAGCACCGCCTCGGTGAACATGGGTGCGCCACCCGCCTCTTCTTCCAGAATGATCTGCAGCAGGATGCTGCGCGTGAGGTCTTCCCCCGTCTTGGCATCACGCACCACCACGTGCTGGTGGTCCATCACCAGTTGGCGCACCTCCGCCAAAGTGATGTAGGTGGAAGTGTCTGTGTCGTACAGACGGCGGTTGGGGTACTTTTTGATGACACGCTGGGCCGATTTGGACGCGGCACTTTTCTGTTCGGACACAACGAACTCCTCGGGCGAAAAGCCCATGTATTGCAGTGCAGCACATTCTAGGGAAGGGGCAGCACGGCATCTGCAAAGGATTACCCTGATGGGAAAGCGCGTAGCCGCAGACGAATCGCCAGGCAAAAGCAGCGCGGCGCGATGTCCGACATACATGCGGGCGCCAGGGTGCGAAGGTGCGCGTTTGCCGTTTTTTGAGACCCGCTTCACGCATGATCGAAGACTTTTCCCTCTCGCCCTGGCTTGCCACAGCGCTGGCTGCCCTTGTTGCTGTCACCATCGCAGCCATCGCCCACCGTGTCGCCGCCGTGGTCCTGAGGCGCGCGACCTCCTCCATTCCGGTCGTGCACACCGTCGTGCTCGCATGTGTGCCGGTAATGCGGGTGCTGCTGCCCCTCATCGCGCTGCAACTGGTTTGGCAGGCCGCAAGCAACGACTTGCCTTACATAGAGGGTATACGCCATTTCAACGGCCTGTGCGTGATCGCAGGGGTCTGCTGGCTGCTGATTTCTGCCATTGGCGGCTTGGCCGGCGGGATCATCGCCCAACACCCAGCAGATGTGGAGGACAACCTCAATGCCCGCCGCATTGCCACCCAGGCCCGCGTGCTGTCGCGTACAGCCATGACCGGCGTGGTGATGGCAGGGCTGGCCATGATGCTGATGACCTTCCCAGGGGCCCGCCAAGTGGGTGCCAGTCTGCTGGCGTCTGCCGGTGTGGTGGGCATCGTGGCCGGTATCGCCGCGCGGCCGGTGTTCAGCAACATCATTGCGGGTCTGCAGATTGCTCTCGCCCAGCCGATTCGCATCGACGATGTGCTGATCATCGAAGGCGAATGGGGCCGGGTCGAAGAAATCACCAGCACCTACGTGGTGCTGCGCATCTGGGACGAGCGGCGGCTCATCATTCCCCTGCAATGGTTTATCGAGAATCCGTTCCAAAACTGGACGCGCACCAGTTCTGAGATCCTGGGCACCGTGTTTTTGTATGCCGACTACCGCCTGCCGCTGGAACCTTTGCGTGCAGAACTCAAGCGCGTTCTGGAAACCGCGCCGGAGTGGGACAAGCGCGTGAGCGTGCTGCAACTGACCGATGTGACCGAACGCACCATTCAGATCCGCGTACTGGTGTCGGCGCGGTCGTCCGGGCTGGCATTTGACTTGCGGTGCCGCGTGCGAGAAGCCTTGGTCACTTTCATCCAGCGTGAGTATCCAGACTGCCTGCCACAAGTACGCATTCCCGCCGAATCCTTGGCAAACCCTGCTTTGGCCATGCCGACACCATAGAGCTCAGAGAATGGACTTGACCCACCGGACTAACCGATGCGCTGCAAGAACGACGGGATGTTGGCTGGCACACAAAGTGTGCGGTGATGGATACGGTAAGGGTTCCTATCGGCATTCACCACAGAAAGGAGCGCACATGCTGCCACCACCTGCACCTTCGCCCGTACCGCCGTTTCCACCGGTCGAAACGCCCCCCGCGTGGACGCCCGAGCCTCCCCAAGGCGACCCGCCCGCAGACCCCGGGACTCCACCGGTACAAGATCCGCCCCCCCACATCATGAAGCACGCTTGAGCTCGCACCGTGAGCTGCTAGGGGCAACACCCCACAGAGCACGTTCGCAGAACGCAAAAAGGCCCTCATCGGAAGAAGCGATGAGGGCCTTTTTGCGTTGAGGGACTTGCTTTTTGGCGCTACGGAGGTTCCGTCAATAGCCCATCTTGAAGTAAGCGACAGCCAGCACCATCAGAACGGCCGTGAGTGCCGCGAGCCAAAAAATACGCAAGTCGTACATGCCCAGTTCCGGGTCGGTTTCCGAGTAATTGGCGGAAACCTGCGCGGGATGCTGTGTGGTCGTGTTCATGGCGAATCCTCCTGCTGTGTTGAGCCACGAAGTTATCGCTAGGTCTGCTTACGGCATGTCAGACAGATTCTTGTCTTGTGGCAATGAGACGCCCTACTGCAAGCACACACCGCAGTGGCTCAAACCCAGATACCAAATACAACGGAGCGTGAAGGGGATTTGGAATGAAAAACGCCCGCATCAGCGGGCGTTTGGTTTGCAAGCCTGGTCTGCTTGCGATGTTTGGTAGGCGCGATTGGACTCGAACCAACGACCCCCACCATGTCAAGGTGGTGCTCTAACCAGCTGAGCTACGCGCCTGTGTCGTCAATCAAGTCCACGATTATAGCCATAAATTTCAACGCCATAGCGTTCAGCCAAAACTACTTTGAAGAAGACGCCAAAGCACGAGCGATTGCAGAACGTCAGCGGCGCCGCGCAGATCGCACGCCAGACACCCCTGCGACGATGGCCAGCACCTTGTTTAGGCGACCAGAATCAGCCACCTCCACCGTGAAGGTCATCCACGCCGTACCTTTGACGGACTGGGTCTGAACGCCAATGACGTTGGTCTTTTCGCGCGCAAACACCTCTGAAATATCACGCAGCAGGCCCTGCCGGTCCGCGGCTTCCACGGCGACGTCAACCGGGTAAACGGCAGTCGTGGCAGCCGCTTTGGGAGTGCCCCACTCCACGTCGATCACGCGTTCGACATTTCGTGCCGCCATCTCGCGGAAGTTGCTGCAGTCTGCGCGGTGCACGCTCACGCCCTTGCCCCGTGTCACAAAACCACGGATCGTGTCAGGTGGCGCGGGTTTGCAGCACTTGGCCAACTGCGTCATCAGCGAGTCGATGCCAACGACGAGCACACCGCCTTTGGGCGCGGCGTCGTTGGTGCGGGTTTTCTTCAACAGCAGGAAGTCATCAGGGGGCAACACAGGCTCAGGCGGGCGCAAAACGGTCTCGATGTTGCGCAGCGAAAACTCGTCCTTGCCCACCACTTCAAACAGCGCGTCGGCAGATTTGAAGCCCAATTGCACGGCCAGGTCTTCAAGC
>JBCNOJ010000022.1:0-21573 GCA_039593925.1 Acidovorax sp. | reverse complement strand
TGTTGCCTGATCCCAGCCAGCGATGATCACGCCGTACACCTCAATGGAGGTGATTGCCATGACCAGCAGAAGACCGGCATTGATGTTGGCCAGCGCCACATCGGGCCCGAATGGAATGGCTACCCATGCGGCAAGCGCTGGCATGATGGCCATGACGGGGCCGAGCACAAAAAGCCCCTTGCTCGCGGCGGTGGGCTGGATGATTTCCTTGGTAAGAAGCTTCAGCGCATCGGCAATGGGCTGCAGCAGGCCCAGCGGGCCCACGCGGTTGGGCCCGTGGCGCACCTGCATGAAGCCAAGCAGCTTGCGCTCCCACAGCGTCAGGTAGGCCACCGCGCCCATCAACGGCGCCAGAATGCAGACGATCTTGATCAGGATCCAGAGCACCGGCCAAACGACGCTGGTCCACCACCCAAACGAAAGCAGGTTAAGGCCCGCGTTGTAGATCGCGTCGATCATGCGGCCACTCCTTCATCGGCTGTGCGCGCGTCGGCCGTGAGCTGCAGCGACGTGGAACGGCGCACCAGGCCATCCAATTGATAAATGCTGGCAACCACCGGCTGCCCGGCAGGCACCGAATCGACCACCGGGATCTGCGCAACCGCATTGGACAGCAGCTCAGCTGGCAGGTGCGTCAGGCTACCTGCTGCAGTGTTGGTGGCACGGGCCAGCACATCCTGCGAGGTGTCGAAGTCGAAACCTGGCACGCCCAGCACATTGGCCAGCACGCGCAGCACCTTCCAGGCAGGGCGAGTGTCACCCAGCGGACGCACCACAGCGTGGAAGCTCTGCAGGCGGCCTTCGGCATTGACAAAGCTGCCCGAGGTTTCAGTGAACGGGGCAATGGGCAGCAGCACGTCGCTGATGTCCATGTTGGCTTTGAACGGGCTCATGGTCACGACCATCTGCGCCTGGCCGATGGCGGCAGCAGCCTGGGCGCCGTTGGCGGCGTCGAAGGCCGGCTCGGTGTTGAGCAGCAGCACGGCCTTGAGGCCGCCGGCCAGCATCTGGCCTGCGTTCAAGCCGTTGCCCACAGGGCGTGCACCTGCGAACTGGGCACCCACGGTGTTGGCGGCTTCGGTCAGGTAGCCCACGGTAGCGCCAGTCTGCTCGCCGATCCAGTTGGCCAGGGCCAGCAGTTGCGTGGCTTGGCCATGGTGCGCGGCGGCATTGCCCAGCAGCACGGCCTTGCGCTCACCGCCCAACAGCGAGCGGGCGATGGCCAGTGCGGCTTCGGTGACTTCACCGGCGCCTGCGGGAGCAGCCACACCCTTTTCCTGGGCCACGGCGGCAGCGATGCTGCCCAGGGCCTGCAGCCATTGGGCGGCGCCCTGCAGCAGCTTGTGTTTGACGGGCATAGCCCAGTCGCCCACCGACGAATCGACCACGCTCAGTTCCGCGCCGTTGCGCACGGCGTGGCGCACACGCAGGGCAAACAGCGGATGGTCCTTGCGCAGGTTGGAACCCACCACCAGCACACGTTGCAGCGTGGACAGGGAGGCGATGGATGTACCCAGCCAGCGGATGCCTTCGGACGCCGCGAATTCGGCATTGCGCAGGCGGTAGTCGATGCTATCGCTGCCCAGGCCGCGCACCAGTGCGGACGCCAGATACAGCTCTTCCAGCGTGCTGTGCGGGCTCACCAGGGCGCCAATGCTGTTGGCCCCGTGGTCGTTCTTGATGTTCTTGAGGCCGTTGGCCACGTACTCGAGCGCGGTCTGCCAGTCGACGGCCTTCCAGACGCCACCCTGCTTGAGCATGGGTTGGGTCAGGCGCTCGTCGCTGTTGAGCGATTCGTACGAGAAGCGGTCGCGGTCGGCGATCCAGCACTCGTTGACGGCTTCGTTCTCGAACGGAACGACGCGCATGACCTTGTGGTTCTTGACCTGGACGATCAGGTTGGCACCGGTGGAGTCGTGCGGGCTGACCGAGCGGCGGCGCGACAGTTCCCAGGTGCGGGCGCTGTAGCGGAACGGCTTGCTCGTGAGCGCGCCCACGGGGCAGATGTCGATCATGTTGCCCGACAGCTCGGAGTCCACGGTATCGCCCACCACGGTGGTGATCTCGGAGTGCTCGCCGCGGTGGATCATCCCGAGCTCCATCACGCCGGCCACTTCCTGGCCGAAGCGCACGCAGCGGGTGCAGTGGATGCAGCGGCTCATCTCTTCCATGGAGATCAGCGGGCCCACATCCTTGTGGAAGACCACGCGCTTTTCTTCCTCGTAGCGCGAGGAGGAGCCGCCGTAGCCCACGGCCAGATCCTGCAGCTGGCACTCACCACCCTGGTCGCAGATGGGGCAATCCAGCGGGTGGTTGATCAGCAGGAACTCCATGACCGACTGCTGGGCCTTGATGGCCTTGTCGCTCTTGGTGCGCACGATCATGCCTTGCGTCACGGGCGTGGCGCAGGCAGGCATGGGCTTGGGGGCCTTTTCCACATCCACCAGGCACATGCGGCAGTTGGCGGCGATGGAAAGCTTCTTGTGGTAGCAGAAGTGGGGGATGTAGGTGCCGGCCTTCTCGGCTGCATGCATGACCATGCAGCCTTCGGCGACTTCTACCTTCTGCCCGTCGAGTTCGATTTCAACCATATGCGTGCATTTCTCGCGATCAGGCAGATGCCTGAGGGGTCTCTTTGCGGATCAGCGCTTCGAATTCCGGACGGAAGTGCTTGATCATGGCGCGCACCGGCATGGCCGCTGCGTCACCCAGCGCACAGATGGTGCGGCCCTGGATGTTGTCTGCCACCGAATTAAGCAGGTTCAGGTCGCCATCGCGCCCCTGGCCGTGCTGGATCCGGTCGATCACGCGCCACATCCAGCCCGTACCCTCGCGGCAGGGCGTGCACTGGCCGCAGGACTCGTGCGAGTAGAAATAAGACAGGCGCAGCAGGCTCTCGACCATGCTGCGGGAGTCGTCCATCACGATGACGGCGCCCGAACCCAGCATGGAGCCGGCCTTGGCGATGGAGTCGTAGTCCATCGTGCATTCCATGATGATGGACGCAGGCAGCACCGGGGCGGACGAGCCGCCGGGGATCACGGCCTTGAGCTGGCGGCCCTTGCGCACGCCGCCGGCCAGTTCGAGCAGCTTGGCGAACGGCGTGCCCAGCGGCACTTCGTAGTTGCCGGGCTTTTCCACGTCACCGGAGACCGAGAAAATCTTGGTGCCGCCGTTATTGGGCTTGCCGCATTCCAGGTAGGCCTGACCACCGTTGCGGATGATCCACGGCACGGCCGCGAAGGTCTCGGTGTTGTTGATCGTCGTGGGCTTGCCGTACAGGCCGAAGCTAGCCGGGAATGGCGGCTTGAAGCGGGGCTGGCCCTTCTTGCCTTCCAGCGATTCGAGCAGCGCGGTTTCCTCGCCGCAGATGTAGGCACCGAAGCCGTGCGCCGCATGCAGCTGGAAGCTGAAGTTGCTGCCCAGAATCTTGTCGCCCAGGTAGCCGGCGGCGCGCGCCTCTTCAAGGGCTTCTTCGAAGCGGTCGTAGGTTTGGAAGATTTCGCCGTGGATGTAGTTATAGCCCACGGAGATGCCCATCGCGTAGGCTGCGATGATCATGCCTTCGATGACGATGTGCGGGTTGAACTGCAGTATGTCTCGGTCCTTGCAGGTGCCCGGCTCGCCCTCGTCGGAGTTGCACACTAGGTACTTCTGGCCGGGGAACGAGCGGGGCATGAAGCTCCACTTGAGGCCGGTGGGGAAGCCCGCGCCACCGCGGCCACGCAGGCCCGATTCCTTGACGGTGGCGATCACCTGGTCTTGCGTGAGCGGTTCGCCCCCGTCGGTGCCCAGAATCTTGCGCAGCGCAGCGTAGCCACCGCGTGCTTGGTACTCCTTGATGCCCCAGTTCGTGCCATCCAGGCCCGCGTAGATCTGAGGATTGATGTGGCGGTCATGGAAGCAGGTCTGGACACCGGTGGCCTGGAACTGCGAGAGGATCTGCGCGGCGGTTGTCATGCTTGTCCTTCCGCAGCGCGCAGGCCGTCCACCAGTTGGTCGAGCTTGTCGTTGTCCATGAAGCTGCACATGGTGCGGTCGTTCACCAGCATCACGGGCGCATCGGCGCAGGCGCCCAGGCATTCGCACTGCTGCAGCGTGAACAGGCCGTCGGCCGTGGTCTCACCCATGGTCACTCCGAGCTTCTTCTCGAGGTGGTGCAGTGCCTTCTGACCATCGCGCAACTGGCACGGCAGGTTGGTGCAAACGTTGAGCTTGTACTTGCCCGTTGGCTGCTGGTTGTACATGTTGTAGAACGTGGTGACTTCGTGCACCGCGATCTGGGCCATGCCCAGGTAGTCAGCGATCACGGCCTCGCTCTCGGCGCTGACCCAACCCTGCTCCTGCTGCACGATCGACAGGCAAGCCATCACGGCGGATTGCGCCTGCTCGGGCGGGTACTTGGCCACTTCGCGTGCAAAGCGCGCCAGCGTGGCCTCGGTGATCTTGGTGTTGCTGCTGCTCATCGGTCGATCTCTCCGAACACGATATCCATGGTGCCGATGATGGCCACGGCGTCAGCGATCATGTGGCCGCGGGCCATTTCATCGAGCGTGGCCAAGTGCGCGAAGCCGGGTGCACGGATCTTCAAGCGGTAGGGCTTGTTGGCACCGTCACTTACCAAATAGATGCCGAACTCACCCTTGGGGTGCTCAACGGCGGCATAGGCCTCGCCCTCCGGCACGTGAAAGCCTTCCGTGAAGAGCTTGAAATGGTGGATCAGCTCCTCCATGTTCGATTTCATGGATTCACGATCGGGCGCAGCAACTTTGTGGTTGTCGGTAATGACGGGACCGGGATTGGCGCGCAGCCAATCCACGCACTGCTTGATGATGCGGTTGGACTCGCGCATCTCCTGCACACGCACGAGGTAGCGGTCATAACAGTCGCCTGTCTTGCCCACCGGGATGTCGAAGTCCATGCGGTCATAGACGTCGTAGGGCTGCGTCTTGCGCAAGTCCCAGGCGATGCCGGAGCCACGGATCATGGGGCCGGTCATACCCAGGTTGAGAGCGCGCTCGGGCGGCACCACGCCGATGCCGACCGTGCGCTGCTTCCAGATGCGGTTATCAGTGAGCAGGGTCTCGTACTCGTCCACGCAGCCCGGGAAGCGCTTGGTGAAGTCGTCGATGAAGTCGAGCAGCGAACCCTGGCGGTTCTGGTTCATGGCCTCCAGTGCCTTGGCGTTCTTGATCTTGCTGACCTTGTACTGCGGCATGGCATCCGGCAGGTCGCGGTAGACGCCGCCCGGACGGAAGTAGGCCGCGTGCATGCGCGCGCCGGAGACGGCCTCGTACATGTCGAACAGGTCTTCGCGCTCCCGGAAGGTGTAGATCAGGATGGTGGAGCTGCCGCAGTCGTTACCGTGCGAGCCGAGCCACATCAAGTGGTTGAGCAGGCGCGTGATCTCGGAGAACATCACGCGGATGTACTGCGCGCGCAGGGGCACTTCCAGGCCCAGCAACTTCTCAATGGCCAGGCAGTAAGCGTGCTCATTGCACATCATGGACACGTAGTCCAGGCGGTCCATGTACGGCAGCGACTGGATGTAGGTCTTGTGCTCGGCCAGCTTCTCGGTGGCACGGTGTAGCAGGCCGATGTGCGGGTCGGCACGCTGGACGACTTCGCCGTCGAGCTCCAGCACCAGGCGCAGCACACCGTGCGCTGCCGGGTGCTGCGGTCCGAAGTTCAGGGAGTAATTCTTGATTTCAGCCATGGTGAATCACTTGTGGCGCGGGGCGCCTCAGTGCAGGCCTCCGTACTTGTCTTCGCGGATGATGCGCGGCGTGATCTCGCGCGGTTCGATCGAAACGGGCTCATAGACAACCCGGCGCTGCTCGGTGTCGTAGCGCATCTCAACGTGGCCGGAAAGCGGGAAGTCCTTGCGGAAGGGGTGGCCAATGAAACCGTAGTCGGTCAGGATACGGCGCAGGTCGTTGTGGCCATCGAACACAATGCCAAACAGGTCGAAGGCTTCGCGCTCGTACCAATTGGCCGAGTTCCAGAGGTCAGAGACCGACGCCACCACCGGAAAGTCGTCGTCGGTGCAAAACACCTTGACGCGCAGGCGCTGGTTCAGACTGACCGACAGCAGGTGCGAGACCACGCAGTAGCGCGCACCTTCATTGACCTCGTCGGCATAGGCCGAGTAATCCACGCCGCAAAGGTCAACCAGTTGCTCGAACTGGCAGCCAGGCGCATCGCGCAACTGCTGCATGGCGGCCAGATAGTCGGCGGCGGAGACGGTGACGGTGACCTCTTCGAGGGCCACCTGGATCTTGCGGACCTTGTCGCCCAGCACGGCAACGACGGTGTCCTGAATTTGTTCGGGACGAATGGCAACGGATGTCATCATCAAACCTCAGACGCGCGCAATGGTGTTGGTGCGGCGGATCTTCTGCTGCAGCTGGATGATGCCGTAGATCAGCGCTTCGGCCGTAGGGGGACAACCAGGCACGTAGACATCCACAGGCACGATGCGGTCGCAGCCACGCACCACGGAGTAGCTGTAGTGGTAATAGCCGCCGCCATTGGCACAAGATCCCATGGACAACACCCAGCGGGGCTCCGACATCTGGTCGTATACCTTGCGCAATGCGGGCGCCATCTTGTTGCACAGCGTGCCGGCCACGATCATCAGATCGGACTGGCGCGGGCTGGCGCGAAACACTTCGGCGCCGAAGCGGCCGATGTCGTAGCGGGCAGCCGCCGCGTGCATCATTTCGACAGCGCAGCAGGCCAGACCGAAGGTCATGGGCCAGAGCGAGCCGGTCTTGGCCCAGTTCACCACGGAGTCATAGCTCGTGGTGATGAAGCCTTCCTTCATCACGCCTTCAATCATTGCATCAGTCCTTGTTGAAGCCCGCTGTCATTCCCAGTCGAGGGCGCCTTTTTTCCACTCGTAGGCAAAGCCCACGACGAGGATGGCCAGGAAAATCACCACCGCCACAAAACCAGCCATACCCACCTCATGGAGCGTCACCGCCCACGGGAAGAGGAATGCGATTTCCAGGTCAAACAGGATGAAGAGGATGGCGACGAGGTAGTAGCGCACATCGAATTTCATGCGCGCATCTTCGAAAGCCTCGAAGCCGCATTCATAAGGGGAGTTTTTTGCATCGTCCGGGCGGTTCGGTCCAAGGACATAACCCAGAACCAGAGGAACGACGCCAACGGCGATGCCGACCAAGATGAATAAGAGGACGGGGAGGTACTGATCGAGGTTCATCTTGAGGATGTGCTCACCGCTGTGGCCTTGCCCGACATGACCCAGAGCGGATCATGCGGGGAGGCCTTTGTTTTGGTGCCGTCGGCGAGACTCGAACTCGCACAGCTTTCGCCACTACCCCCTCAAGATAGCGTGTCTACCAATTTCACCACGACGGCTGGTTTGTGCATCTGGATGGCATGAGGAACCTTGCGGTTTTGGCTTTCCAGACAATCCCGGATTCTACTCCGGAAAAACCCTGTAACAGCTTCCGCTGTTCAATTTTGCGCAGATTATTTGGTTGGAATCTGCGCTGCGCCAGAGGCTGGCACAGCAGGAGCCACCGCAGCATCCGACGCCGCACCAGCGGGCACCACAGCAGCAGGCGTCTCCAGCACGCTGCCAGAGCTGGTGGGGCGTGCGTTGCCAAAATAGGCCAGTGTCAAAGTGGCCGCAAAAAACACGAAGGCCAGCACGGCGGTGGTGCGCGAAAGAAAGTTGGCACTGCCACTGGCACCGAACAAGCTGCCCGAGCTCCCGCTGCCAAAGGCGGCACCCATGTCTGCACCCTTGCCATGCTGGATGAGGATTAGGCCAATCATCCCCAAGGCCGTCAGCATCTGAACAGCCAAGACCACATTCACAATCGCATTCATTCTCTATTCACTCCTGATTGATAGTTAGTTTGTTGGCCGCACCCTCAACGGGCTGCGGCAATGATCTGCAAAAAGTCGGGCGCTTTGAGCGACGCACCGCCCACAAGCCCGCCATCGATGTCCGGTTGCGCCAGCAGCTGTGCGGCATTCGCAGCGTTCATGCTGCCGCCATAAAGCAACCGAATGCGGTCGGCATGTTCGCTGGCCGCTGCCAATTGGGCGCGCAATACTGCATGCACCGCCTGGGCCTGCTCGGGGGTTGCCGTGCGGCCAGTGCCAATGGCCCACACCGGCTCATAGGCCACCACGACCTCGCTGATGCAATGTCCGTTGACATGAATAACCGCGGCCAACTGACGCTTGACCACCATCTCGGTCTGGCCCGCTTCCCGTTCCTGCAAGGTTTCACCCACACACACGATTGGCGTCACCCCCATGGCGAGCGCACGCCGGGCTTTTTCCGCGACTACCGCATCGGTTTCGCAATGGTATTGGCGCCGTTCCGAGTGGCCTACCAGCACATAGCGAACCCCGAAATCCTTGAGCATGGCGGCCGAGATTTCACCGGTGTAGGCACCCGCCTCGTGCACGGAAACATCCTGCGCCGCAACTGCCACCAACGAGCCCGCAGTGAGGGCCTGAACCTGCGCGAGATACGGCGCAGGCACAGCCACCGCCACGTCGCAAGCAGCACCCCCCAAGCCCTCCAAAAGGGCCCTCAACAAGGCTTCATTGGCAGCCAAACCACCATTCATCTTCCAGTTGCCTGCGATGAGTTTTTTCTTGCTGTCGCTCATTTCTTGGTCACCAGGTCAAAACAATCTTGCCGATGTGTTGATTGGACTCCATCAAGGCATGCGCCTGCGCCGCATCGCCTGCGGAGAAGGTGCTGTGGATCACCGGGCTGACTGTGCCCGCCGCTAGCAACGGCCACACACGCTCGCGCAGCGAACGCGCAATTGCCCCTTTGAACGCCACCGGGCGCGGCCGCAAGGTCGAACCCGTGATGGTGATCCGCCGCCGCAATACCTGTCCGGCATTGAACTCGCTCTTGACGCCACCCTGCACTGCGATGATGACGATGCGACCATCTTCGGCCACACACTCCACTTCGCGGGCCAAATAGTCGCCAGCCACCATGTCCAACACCACATCCACGCCACGCCCATCGGTGATGCGCTTGGCTTCAGCGACAAAGTCCTGCGACTTGTAGTTGATGGCGTGGTGAGCACCCAACTGAACACAGGCTGCGCATTTCTCGTCGCTGCCCGCGGTTGCGAACACAGTGGCACCAAATGCACGCGCCAACTGGATGGCTGTTACGCCAATGCCACTGGTGCCGCCCTGCACAAGCAGGGTCTCGCCACTTTGCAGGCGCCCACGATCAAAGACATTGCTCCACACCGTGAAGAACGTCTCAGGGAGCGAGGCCGCCTCTACATCACTGAACCCCGCTGGCACGGGAAGGCATTGCTCAACGGGTGCCACACACCATTGCGCGTAACCACCGCCCGCGACCAAAGCGCAAACACGATCGCCCAACTGGATTCCGGCGCGCGCCATGGCATCGGCATCTCCCGACTCCACCACGCCAGCCACTTCCAGTCCCGGCAGGTCTGAGGTGCCAGGCGGCGGGGCGTAATGCCCAAGCCGCTGCAGCACATCCGGCCTGTTGATGCCACTTGCGCTCACACGGATCAATACCTCGCCCACAGCCGGCTGCGGCTTGGGGCGCTCGGTCAAGCCCAATACCTCAGGGCCACCAAAGGAATTGATGGCAATTGCTCGCATGGTTTGGTTCATGACAGTTGATTTGAAATGATTTTGGCCTCCAGCGCTTTACCATCAAGCGCTGAAAGCTACAAAATCAATAGCGATGCTAGTGGCTTAACCAACCACCTGATCGGAAGTAACACCGGCCCCCAGCGATTGCTGTTGCTGTTGCTGCTGCTGATCCGCCGATGGGCGGCCACCTTCACGACCGCCTTCGCGGCCGTGGTCACGGCGTGGCTCCCGCTCACCGCGCTCGGCAGGCGCCGGGCGATCACTGCCGCCCGCAGGACGATCGGCCAATACTTTCATGGACAGCTTGATACGGCCTTTTTCGTCCGTTTCCATGACCTTTACCTTCACGATCTGGCCTTCGGTCAGGTAGTCAGACACCTTCTCGACGCGCTCGTGGGCGATCTGGCTGATGTGCAACAGGCCGTCCTTGCCGGGCAGCAGGTTGATCAGAGCACCGAAGTCCAGGATCTTGGTTACGGGGCCTTCGTAGATCTTGCCGATCTCGACTTCCGCCGTGATCTGCTCGATGCGCTTCTTGGCTTCGTCAGCCTTGGCGGCGTCTGTGGCGGCGATGGTGATGGTGCCATCTTCCTCGATGTTGATCTGGCAGCCGGTTTCTTCGGTCAGCGCACGAATCACCGAGCCCCCCTTGCCGATCACGTCACGGATCTTCTCGGGATTGATCTTCATCGTGTAGAGCTTGGGCGCGAAGTTAGACACTTCAGTCTTGGCTTCGCCCATCGCCTCTTGCATCTTGCCCAGGATGTGCATGCGCGCTTCCTTGGCCTGTGCCAGGGCCACCTGCATGATTTCCTTGGTGATGCCCTGGATCTTGATGTCCATCTGCAGGGCCGTGATACCGCCCGTCGTACCCGCCACCTTGAAGTCCATGTCGCCCAGGTGATCTTCGTCACCCAGGATGTCGGTCAGCACAGCGAAACGGTTGGCGTCCTTGATCAGGCCCATTGCAATACCGGCCACGTGCGCCTTCATGGGCACGCCGGCATCCATCAGCGAGAGGCAGCCGCCGCACACCGAAGCCATCGACGAGGAGCCGTTGGACTCGGTGATTTCCGACACCACGCGCATGGTGTAGGGGAATTCTTCCTTGTTCGGCAGCACAGCCACCAGAGCACGCTTGGCCAGACGGCCGTGGCCAATTTCGCGGCGCTTGGTCGAGCCCATGCGGCCCACTTCACCTGTGGCGAAGGGAGGCATGTTGTAGTGCAACATGAAACGGTCTTCGTACTCACCAGCCAGCGCGTCGATGCGCTGCGCATCACGCTCGGTGCCCAGCGTGGTCACAACCAACGCCTGGGTTTCACCCCGCGTGAACAGGGCCGAGCCGTGGGCGCGGGGCAGCACGCTGTTGCGGATTTCGATGGGGCGCACGGTGCGCGTGTCGCGACCGTCGATGCGGGGCTCGCCAGCCAGAATCTGGCTGCGCACGATGCTGGCTTCGATGTCGAACAGCATGCCTTCAACCTTGACCGCATCGAACTCCACGCCATCGGCCTTGAGACTTGTCATGACGGAAGCGTAAGCCTCGCGGCAAGCTTGCGTGCGGCTTTGCTTGTTGCGGATTTGGTAGGCAGCGCGCAGCTTGTCTTCCGCCACGGTTTTGACCTTGGCAATCAAGGCCTCATCCTTAGCCGGCGCTTCCCACTGCCACACGGGCTTGCCAGCTTCACGCACCAGTTCGTGGATGGCATTGATCGCCACATTGCCTTGCTCGTGGCCGAACACCACAGCACCCAGCATGATTTCTTCCGAAAGCTGCTGCGCCTCCGACTCCACCATCAACACGGCCGACTCAGTGCCAGCAACCACGAGGTCCATCTGCGAGTTCTTGCGCGCAGTCTGGCCAGGGTTAAGGACATATTCGCCATTGATATAGCCGACGCGTGCCGCACCGATAGGGCCTGTGAATGGAATGCCCGAAACCGCCAGGGCGGCACTGGTGGCGATCAGCGCGGCGATGTCAGCATCCACTTCAGGATTCAGCGAGACAGTGTGAATCACCACATGCACTTCGTTGAAGAAACCCTCTGGGAACAGCGGACGAATCGGACGATCAATCAGGCGGCTGGTCAGCGTTTCGTGTTCGCTAGGCTTGGCTTCGCGCTTGAAGAAGCTGCCAGGAATCTTGCCCGCGGCATACGTCTTCTCGATGTAATCCACCGTCAGGGGGAAAAAGTCTTGGCCGGGTTTGGCCGATTTAGACGCCACCACGGTGGCCAGCACGACGGTGTCATCGATATTGACCAGCACGGCGCCAGAGGCTTGGCGTGCAATCTCGCCCGTTTCCATGATGACGGTCTTGTCACCCCACTGGAAAGTCTTGGTGACTTTATTGAAAATGCTCATGTTCAGCTCCTTGTTTAATAGCTGGTAGCGCCCTACCAGATTGGATTGGAGACCAATTCAGAACACGATGCCATTCCAGTGTTGCGCTTGACGCTATCAAACTTGCAGCATTGGAATGACACAGCTTCGCTCTGTTTTGCGACTCCGAAGTAAAAAAACGCCTGAGCTAGCGGACTAACCCAGGCGTTTTTGCGTGCGATTGCAATTACTTGCGCAGACCCAGCTTGGCGATCAGCGCGGTGTAACGGTCTGCGTCCTTGGCCTTCAGATAGTCCAGCAGCTTACGACGACGGCTCACCATGCGCAGCAGGCCGCGACGACCATGGTGGTCCTTGGCATGTGTCTTGAAGTGGGGAGTCAGTTCGTTGATGCGAGCGGTCAGCAATGCCACTTGCACTTCTGGGCTGCCAGTATCGTTGGCGGCGCGGGCGTTGGCCTTGACGACTTCGGCCTTAATGGAGGATGCGATCATTGGTTTTTCCTTATGTGTAGAGAGAGCACTGGCCATCGAAAATGGCCGGAGGCGCTCTTCATTTTTGACTTGCGCCGCAGGCTGGAACTACCTGAAGCGTGCCGCCTTGCACCATACAAAGCTTGTCTAGTATAACCCGAATCAAATAAAGGCGCCCACTTTTCATCCGCCCATCCAGGCACCCCACCCCCAAGAAAACATCATGACCGTAAAACCAACCTTTCGCAGTCTAGTTGCAGTGAGCTTGGCCTTAGCTTGGCTGCTTGCCCACCCCCATATCGCAAACTCAAAGGAAAAATCCACAACCCACGCCAACAGCAAGAGGCCCCAAAACACCGCTGCTTCTAAGAAAAAGGCCGTCAACAAAGTCACGTACCAACGAAGCTCGTCCGAGGAGACGACCGCCGAGCGGGACAGACGCCTATACCGCGAATGCAGGGGAATGCACAACGCTGGGGCTTGCAAGGGATACACAAGGCCCTGAGCATGATCAGCGGCGCCATCTCACTGACAGGAGGCTCGTGAGCTGCATGGCAGATGCCATAGGATTTCGACACCATGCAGAAACCTTACGTCTCCAAGCTTCGCTCATACCGTCACGTGCGTGGCTTTTCTTTGGTTGAAGTCCTCATTTCGGTTGTTGTTCTCACTTTTGCGCTTCTCGGGGCGGCCGGATTGCAAGTCGCCTCTCTCCAAGCCACTCGAGAATCCCGACTCCAGGCTGCAGGAGTCCGATATGGACAGGAATTGGCTGAATTGATGCGCAGCAACAAAAACACTGCAGTGAAGCTCACTGCATCTGCCAATCCCTACATATACAACTCCGTTACCTCCACCTTGTCCAGCCCCGGCTGCGGATACCCCGGCTTGGCGGCTTGCGCAACCGCCGGCACCAAAAATGCAGGAATCACTTCTTCGGCTGTCGCAGAGCGCGATGTTTACGAGTGGGCAGAGCGCGTCAAAAGTGATTTGCCTGGCGCTCGAATCCTCGTATGTGAAGACAGCGCGCCCTACGACGGCGACGGGTTGCCTCAATGGGCATGCAGCGGCACGGGCGGCACATTGGTCCTAAAGATCGGCTGGACACGCAATAACACACTACGGGGCGCCACTGGAACTGATGCTGTCAACACATCCAACACCAATACCGGTGCGTTTGATAAGGCATTACGCCCCTCCGTCATCTTCCCGCTGATTGCAGGCAGCACAACCTAATCAGGCCTTTTATGTCGAATTCGCCACTGCTACCGCGCCCCAGCTACAACAAAAGCCAGCTTGGCTTGACTTTGGTCGAGCTGCTAGTTGCCATGATTCTGTCGCTAGTAGTTGTCATGGCAGCGGTTGCAGCCCTAACATTTTCACGCCAAGGCTTCCGCGCTGTCGATACGGCTTCTCAGTTGAGGGATAACGCCCGTTTCGCCGAAAATATTATGCGCCGTATTGTTTTGCAGGCAGGCTTCTTAAACACCCAGTACGCTGTAAGCATGGGCTCCGATTTTAAGACCACTACAGATTTGGCAGAACCGAATATCAAAGGCTTCGACAATGCCAAGTACACGCAAAGCCTCGCTACGGGAGTGACCACCACAAATCCAAACAACGGACTTAATGGCAGCGATATGCTGATTGCTCGCTATCAATCCGGAGACACCAATAGCGACAGCAACCAAACCATGATTAATTGTTCTGGTGGAATAACACCACCCCCAGCGGATCAAACCGAGCGCATGGTCAGCGTTTTCCATGTTAATACTAGCAGTACAACGAACGAACCCAGCCTTATGTGTTCGTATAACAGTTTTAGCGGTGGAACGTGGAGTTGGGATACCCAACCTCTTATCGAGGGGGTAGAGGTATTACAGATACTCTATGGCGTGGATGGAGTTACCGCCGGAGCAGCGCCAACCGCGACAGAAACAATTATTCCAACGCAGTATATGCGTGCAAATCAGCTTACCGTTAGCGGGAACGAGACCGCCACGTTTGCAAACTGGAAGCGCGTTCGCTCTATTCGTGTCGGTATGGTCCTGCGGGGGCCGCCAGGCTCCGCACCAGACAAAGATGTGCCAGCTCAATACCCCCTAGGCAAAAACGGGGTGATGAACCTTGCGGCAGATACTGGCAGTGTGCGCGCCGCCCAAACCGATGGACGTTTGCGCCAAACCGTCACATTTACCGTACACCTTCGAAATCCGCAAGACAATCTGTAGTCCCATTGAATGGTCAAAATTTCAATATATATGAAGCAGCGCAATTCATTTGGCAAAGCAGGCAAGAACAGCCGAGGCGTTTCGCTCATCGTGGTGATGGTGCTCCTCATTGTCATTGCAGGTTTAGGTTTTTCAGCCGTACAAATCTCTATGATGGGAGAGAGAAGCGCACGCAATGACCGGGATTACCAAGTTGCATGGCAGGGGGCTGAGGCTGCATTGATGGACGCAGAATTTGACATACGTGGCCCCAATACCTCTGGCTCCGCACGATTGGGCAGCTTTGCGGCTAACAACATCACCAGTTTTGTGACTGATTGCGGCTCCAGCGGCCCATCGAAGGGTTTGTGCATGCCAAATAACAGCGGACAACCTGTTTGGCTGACCGTCGATTTCACAGACACCTCCTCTTCTGCCCCCACCGCTGCTTTTGGGACCTTCACAGGTAGGGGGTTCGCCTCCGGTTCTAGCGGCCTTATGCCCCGCCATGCGCCTCGCTACATCATTGAGGCGTTGCCAGATACCGCCACGCATGGTGACGCCTCGATCGGCGCTGCAGCCAAATACGTTTATCGCGTCACCGCCATGGGCTTCGGCCCCAGGGATGACATTCAAGCAGTGATGCAAATGCTTTTCCGCAAGTAGCATTAATCGCACTACTTATCATGAAAAATCTCACCCATCACCTCACCGTCAAAAATGCCGCTTATACGGCCATCCCGTTGTTGGCATTTATCGCCATTTACTCAACAGGGCAAGTAACGGTCACCCCACCCAACATTGCCCCCGTCGTGCTAGAGGCTGACCCCCTGTATGCCCAGGGCGCAGGCCAAAAGCCCACATTAACACTTGCGCTATCTGTAGAATTTCCAACGGTAGGAGCCCAATACCGTGCAGGCTACAGCATTACCGAAACATACCCGGGCTATTTTAATACCGAAAAGTGCTACAACTACGATAGCACCGCAACCACCAAGCATTTTGCAATTTCGGGTAACGCCACGTCCCACAATTGCGCAGGCAATGGCTTCAGCGGCAATTTTCTGAATTGGTCGGCTAGCTCAGCGATTGATATTTTGCGTCTTGGCCTCACTGGCGGCGACCGAGTAGAAGACACAGCCAGTTCCACCATATTGCAACGCGCAGTTCTCCCAAAAAACTTTTACGTCAAGGGAAATTCAAACAATTTCCTTCAAAAGACCGTTACGAATGCCGTGGGAAAGCAATCTTTACCGTCCAGTCTTTTCGCAACAGGCGATACAAATGCCGTTCAGATAAGCAACTGCCTCGATAGAATCCACATATATACCAATGGAGTTACCACTCAATACGATGGAACAGATGCATGTGACAACCCCAACATATTGATCGGCCCCATTCTCGAACAACGAGATGGTGCAAACAGGCCAACCACGGGATACACAGAGTGCGCAAACGAAAACGGCTTTTGCACTTTCACCGGGTACAGGGAAATCGTTTACGGATCCAACACAAAGTGGGTGCGTAGGCTAGCGAAAAATGGGCTCAGATGTGAAAATAGCGTACTGACCGACCCAGCATCTGGATCCACAAAAAAATGCTATATAAAGACCACAACCCTGCCCGCGTTTCCGATGGAGACCATTGCGGGTAATGGCGATAACTTCTTGTATGCCAGAGCAAAGGTCTGCACGACTGCCGATGATCGTCCCAACTTGTGCCAGAAATACCCAAGCGGAAATTCAAAGCCTGTGGGGAACATGCAAAAATACAGTGATCGTTTGCGTTTGGCTGCATTTGGCTACTTGATGGATAACACGCTTGATCGCTACGGCGGTGTGCTGCGCGCCCCCATGACATACGTTGGCGCGAGATCATACGATGCAAATGGAAATCTTGAGGCAGGAGCAAATCCTTATGCCGAATGGAATTCAAATACCGGGGTATTCGTGGAAAACCCTCGCAGTGCATCCGAAGGCTCCAGTGGGGTTATTAATTACCTCAATCGTTTTGGTCGCACCGGAACACCTGGAACATATAAAACATATGACACCTTAAGCGAGCTTTATTACGAAAGTTTGCGGTATTTACAGGGATTACAACCCACGCCTGCAGCTATCAGCGGCACGCTCACCAATGCTCTCAAAGACGGATATCCTGTATACACGACTTGGACTGACCCCTTTGATGGTGGCTCCAGCACCAAGAATTACGCGTGTCTGAGAAACAGCATTTTGACTATCGGTGACAAAAATACCCATGCTGACAAATCTCTGCCAGGCAATACCAGCACCACAAGCTCAGACTTTAATCGAGCAGGAGAAGTGAGCCTGGCAGCAAACGTACCTAATTTTGTTGATTGGACCAGAGTGGTTGGTGGATTTGAATCCGGAAACTCCGTTACCTATTTAGACGGCAATGGCGTTTCACGCACTACCAATAACCCTACGACTGCGGTAAACGCAGCACGATGGGGCATGGAGTCCCAAAACACTGGCGCCACAAATGCTTCCTACTATATGGTGGGCGCAGCGTATTGGGCACACACCCACGATATTCGTGGTACTAATTGGACTGCGCAGCCCACCAAACAACGCCCAGGCATGCGTGTTACAACTTATGTGTTGGACGTTAACGAAGGTAGTGCAAGCAATGACGCGACGACTCGCTACAACACACAACTGTTTTTGACGGCCAAGTACGGTGGCTTTAATGATGCTGATGGCGATGGAAACCCTTTCACCCCCGCGAATGAGCTCGGTGTTTACAATAGCAGGCATTGGGAGAAAGAAAATGAACCAAGGGAAGCAAAAACTTACTTCCTGGCAAGCAATGCGAATGCCGTATTGAAGGCGCTTGATGATATTTTTATTGCAGCCACAAAAGTAAGCAACACTATCGCAGCGCCGGCAACATCGAGCAATCAGCTTTCGACCGATGACGGCTATTTCTACATGGCCAGCTTTGATCCCGAATATTGGTCAGGCGATTTAAAACGATCTACCATTAAGGTAGGTGCCAGCGGTGCGGTAGAACAAGGAGCGGCTGCGACCATGATTTCAGCAGCCACTGTGCTAGACGCCCGAACTAGCGAACGTAACATCATCGCAGGAAAATCCACCGATACATCTGCGGGCTATGGAATTAATTTCACGTGGAGTGCTATTCAGAATACCCCATTGGGAACGCAACTGAACAAGCCGAATGAAACTTCTGCAGAAGATGATCTCGGTTCAGACCGTGTAAGCTTTATCAGAGGCAATCGCAGTCAGGAAGCTACTACCTTCAGAAAACGTAGCTCCCGAATGGGTGATGTTATCAACAGCGGTGTTGCATATTCTGGCGCACCTACACAACGGTACAACTCAGCCTCTTACTTGACGTTCTACAACACCAACAAGAACCGAACTAAGGCTGTTTTCGTTGGCGCTAACGACGGCATGCTGCATGCCTTTAATGCCGACAACATGCAGGAGTTGTTTGCATATATTCCCAGCTGGCTGGGTCCCAAACTTTCTCTGTTGACGGCAACAGATTACAACTCCAGCCGCCACACCAGCTACGTTGATGCAACCCCTGTGGTAGCCGAAGCCGAAGTTGGAAGCAATTGGAAAACAGTGCTGGTTTCTGGCACGGGAGGTGGCGGTCAGGGAGTTTTTGCCCTGGATGTGACCAATCCTGCTAGTTTTGGCACAAGCAATGTTTTATGGGAATTTACTGACGCCCACGACCCTGATATGGGCAATGTGGTAGGTGCACCCAAAATACTGAAAATTCGCACCAGTGCTCCCAGCGAAACTGCTACGTATAAGTGGTTTGCTGTGGTGGCCAGTGGTGTCAATAACTACGTCAATGATGGTACGGGGCGATTCAGTAGCACGGGCAAACCAGCCCTCTTCCTGCTAGATTTGAGTAAACCGACGGCTGACAACTGGAGCTTGGGTACCAATTACTTCAAGGTTTCATTCCCTATTAGCAACACAGTAGCGTCGGGGACCCAAATGGTTGACACAGCTGGTAATGGTACCGGTCAAGGCAAGGCTACTGGTATCGTGAATTTTGATGCCACGGGGGATGCGAGCGGTGCGGTGCAATACTTTTACATTGGTGACTTGCATGGCCAGTTCTGGAAGCTGGACATGACAAAAGCCAATCTCGCAGAAACCTCAGCGGCAACCCACTGGGACTTGGATGCATTGTCGTACTTCAAAAACGGTACGACCGGAGCGGCCATCCCGATGTTCATCGCCAAGGATTCAGGCGGTAAGGTCCAGCCGATCACTATGAACCCGACCATCGCTTATGGCCCAAAGAACTCGTACGTGGTGGCCTTTGGCACCGGAAAGTATTTGGAAGCCACAGACAACTCCATATCAACTGCTACACAGGTCCAATCTTTCTACGTGCTTTATGACCCTAAGGATGGCGCAGCTGCAGATGGTGCCAATGCCGGTATCAACGGGCGTGCAAGACTCCAAGCCAGCACAGTTAGCGGCACAAGTATCGACACTCCAGAATTTCTTTGGACGGATGCGGGCAATGCCAGCACCGGTACCGCGGTGCCCAACAAGAAGGCAGGTTGGTATATGGACTTTCCCAGAGGCGGGTCTGTAGGGGGAGAGCGGCAGATTACCAATGCTGTCCTATTCGGAAAACAGATCATATTCACAAGCTTGATGCCACCTACTGCCTCTACCAGCGCTTGTGGAGGTGGCTCTAGCTATACCTATTTTGCCAATCTGGCTTCGGGAGACGGGTCCATCTCGGCGATCTCAGCCGGTGCTCAAGGCGCTCCGATCATCTTCAATGTTGGTGCATCCATGACTGTGAGCGATTCCACCGGACTAAGAACCAGGACGGATAAAATTGTCCTGGGCATCCCCTCATCTACAGGCGACAACAAGCTCACAATTTCCGAGGAAAAATTGGCTGACTCACTTGTTGGACGATTGTCTTGGCGACAGATCAATAATTATCAAGATTTGAAAAATAAAACTAACGGGTGGAATTGATGATAAAAGAGCTTCCATCAAGAATTCATCATGGGTTCACGTTGATTGAACTCATGATCGTGGTGGCCATTGTGGCTATCCTGGGGGCTGTTGCCTACCCTGCATACACTGAGTCCGTCCGCAAAGGTAAACGCGCGGAGGGGCGTACTGCAATCATGGAAACCTTGCAGCAGCAAGAGCGCTATATGACGCAATACAACACCTACTTGGCCATTGACCCCGATGCCGCAACCACGATTCCCTTTAGAAGGTATTCAGGAGACAGTTCAGCCAAAAGTGCTTACAAAATAGGTGCACGAGCTTGTACAGACCAGACTATTGCGAACTGTGTTCAGGTATTCGGGGTACCAAAATATGCAGACCCCGCCATCACAGAACTGAATATGACCAGCACTGGGGTTAAAAGCTGCACGGGCAGTAACACGGGCGTTTGTTGGAAATAAGCTTTATGCAAAATTTCTCATCCCGCTCCGTTTTTTGGCGTATTCCTCGAGGATTTACGCTAATTGAATTGCTAATCACACTGGTAGTATTGAGTGTGCTCATAGTTGTCGCGGTCCCCAGCTTCAGCAACATCAGAAAAAACTCGGAGTTGAGCAGTACAGCCAACAATTTTATGTCGGCTTTGAATACCGCTCGGGCGGAGGGAATGAAACGCAACTTGCACGCACTTGTCACTCCAGTGGATGGGGATAACAATTGGAGTAAGGGATGGATGATATTCGTGGATGTGGATCGTAACGGCACATATAGCACTGGAGATCTGCTCATTCTTCAAACAGAAGGGCCACCTCCTTATATTTCGATCTCTGCAGGGTCGGGTAGTGGCACTGCAGCGGAAAATCCGAGCTATCTACTTTTCGATGGTTCTGGATTTGCCAAGACCACAAGTGGAGGATTTGGTGCAAATACGGTTCAAATTAGCCGCAACGACGTAGCAAGCACAGATTACCGTCAAATACGCAGGATTAAAGTAGCAAAAACAGGACGTACCCGGGTGTGCACCCCTCAGTCGGCTAATGACACTGCCTGCAAAGCGAGTGGAGATGAAGGTTAAAGTTAGAGGCACAGCTACCTAGACAAAATTTCAAATCAAGCTACCAGAGGCACTCGGGCTTAAAAATTTATTGGCAATTTTGATCACCGTTTTTTTCATTAGTTTCCGATTGGAATTAGTTTAGCTGAGCCTGCAGAAATGACTCTCCTCGAGTGCATATGCATATCCGTGTAGCATGACCTCGGATGTGCACCCATGATTGACATAGCGCTTGCCCTCGCCACTCAGGCCCTTTTTATTTCTAGCCCAAATCCACGCGTTGGTTGTGTCCTTGTATCTGCGGAAGGCAAGGTGTTGGGACAAGGCTTCACTCAAAAGGCAGGCGGATGGCATGCGGAAGTGATGGCCCTCCGCGATGCTGAGTCGCAGCAGTGTCAAGTGCAAGGTGCCACTGCTTACATCACTCTCGAGCCCTGCTTTCATCAAAGCCGAACTGACTCGTTTTGTGAAGCGCTGATTAGTGCCGGCGTCAGGAAAGTGGTGGCCTCCTCAGTAGATCCAAACCCGCTGGTTGGTGGACACGGCTTTGAGCGCTTGCGATCCGCCGGTATCGAAGTCGAAATAGGCCCAGGAGCCGCGGAAGCCCGCGAACTCAATATCGGCTTCTTCAGCCGCATGATCCGCGGCTCGCCTTGGGTGAGGCTAAAGGCTGCTGCTTCGTTGGACGGAACCACGGCTCTACACAATGGCGCTAGCCAATGGATAACGTCCCGCACTGCGCGGGCTGATGGGCATGCGTGGCGGGCTAGGGCATGTGCACTGTTGACGGGAATTGGAACGGTGCTGGATGACGATCCAAAGCTTGATGTGCGCGAGGTTTCCACGTCA
>JBCNOJ010000219.1:0-8232 GCA_039593925.1 Acidovorax sp. | reverse complement strand
TGCGCAGCATTTCATCGGCTTCGTCCAGCACCAGGGTCTTCAGCTCGGACAGGTCCAGGGTGCTGCGGTCCAGATGGTCGATCACGCGGCCGGCGAGGAACTGGTGGCGGCCGGTGCGGGCGCCCCGGTGCTGACCACGCTGGTGTCCGTGAGCCCGATCTACGCGAGCTTTGACACCGACGAGCAGATCGTCGTGAAGGCGCTGGCAGACCTGCAAAGCGGTTCTAAAGGCCACAGCGCCCGCCAGCTCATCGAGCGCATCCCCGTGCAGATGGGCACAGGCACCACGGGCGGTACGCCCTACGCCGGTCGCTTGCAGCTCATCGACAACCAGGTCGATGCCAAGAGCGGCACCGTGCGCGTGCGCGCCGTGTTCGAGAACGAAGACGGCTCGCTGATCCCCGGCCAGTTCGCCCGCATCCGCATGGGCCAGGCCCGCAACACCCAGGCGCTGCTCATCAACGAGCGTGCCGTGGGCACCGATCAGAACAAGAAGTTCGTGATGGTGGTGGGCGAAGGCAACAAGGCCGAGTACCGCGAGGTCACCCTGGGCGCGCCGATTGACGGCCTGCGCGTGGTCACCTCGGGCCTGAAGGCGGGCGAAAACATCGTCGTCAATGGCCTGCAGCGCGTGCGCCCCGGTGCCGTGGTCGCACCCCAGCCCGTGCCCATGACCGCCAAGGCCGAGATCGCGGGTGATCGCAAGGAAGCCAAGACCAACAGCAAGTCGCCCGCTGCCTAAACCTTTTCAGCTCCCCACCGCTGCGAGTCACCTGTGCCTGTGCAACGGGCGTGACTTCGCCAGCATCCCCGCGCAAGGGCCGCCCCGCCGCGCTGGGGGTGTCCCCCTCCCGAAGCAGAGGGGGAAGGCGCGTAGCGACTCAGGGGGGTGAACCAACTCTAGCCTTTTGCATCCATGAACCTGTCCCGCTTTTTCATCGACCGCCCCATCTTTGCCGGGGTGCTGTCGGTGCTCATCTTCCTCGGGGGGCTCATCGCATTGCGCGGTCTGCCCATCTCCGAATACCCTGAAGTCGCGCCCCCCTCCGTGGTGGTGCGCGCCCAGTACCCGGGCGCCAACCCCAAGGTGATCGCCGAGACCGTGGCCACGCCGCTGGAGGAGTCCATCAACGGCGTGGAAGGCATGCTCTACATGGGCAGCCAGGCCACCACCGACGGCGTGATGACGCTGACGGTGACCTTTGCCCTCGGCACCGACCCCGACAAGGCCCAGCAGCTGGTGCAGAACCGCGTCTCGCAGGCCGAGCCGCGCCTGCCCGAGGAAGTGCGCCGCCTGGGCGTCACCACCGTCAAGAGCGCGCCGGACCTGACCATGGTGGTCCACCTGGTCTCGCCCAACAACCGCTACGACATCGACTACCTGCGCAACTACGCCGTGCTCAACGTGAAGGACCGCCTTGCGCGCATCCAGGGCGTGGGCCAGGTGCAGATCTTTGGCGGCGGCGACTACTCCATGCGTGTGTGGCTCGACCCGCAAAAGGTCGCGCAGCGCGGCCTCTCGGCCAGCGACGTGGTGGCCGCCATCCGCGGCCAGAACGTGCAAGCCGCTGCAGGTGTGGTGGGCGCATCGCCCGGCCTGCCCGGCGTGGACTTGCAACTGTCCATCAACGCGCAGGGCCGCCTGCAGACCGAGGAAGAGTTCGGCGACATCATCGTGAAGACCGGTGCGGATGGTGCGGTGACACGCCTGCGCGACATCGCCCGCCTGGAGCTGGGCGCGGCCGACTATTCGCTGCGCTCGCTGCTCAACAACGACCCTGCCGTGGGCATGGGCGTGTTCCAGGCGCCGGGCTCCAACGCGCTCGACATCTCGGCCAACGTGCGCGCCACCATGGACGAGATCCAGAAGAACATGCCCGAAGGCGTGGAGTACCGGATTGCGTACGACCCCACGCAGTTCGTGCGTGCCTCGATCAAATCCGTGATCCATACGCTGCTCGAAGCCATCGCCCTGGTGGTGCTGGTGGTGATTTTGTTCCTGCAGACCTGGCGCGCGTCCATCATCCCGCTGCTGGCTGTGCCGGTGTCGGTGGTGGGTACGTTTGCCGTGCTGCACCTGCTGGGCTTCTCGATCAACGCGCTCTCCCTGTTCGGGCTGGTGTTGGCCATCGGCATCGTGGTGGACGATGCCATCGTGGTGGTGGAGAACGTCGAGCGCAACATCGAGGCAGGCCTGACCCCGCGCGAGGCCACCTATCGCGCCATGCGCGAAGTCTCCGGCCCCATCATTGCCATCGCACTGGTGCTGGTGGCGGTGTTCGTGCCACTGGCTTTCATCAGCGGGCTCACGGGCCAGTTCTATCGCCAGTTTGCGGTGACGATCGCGATCTCCACGGTGATCTCGGCCATCAACTCGCTGACCCTGTCGCCCGCTTTGAGCGCGCTGCTGCTCAAGGGCCACGACGAGCCCAAGGACGCGCTCACGCGCGGCATGGACAAGGTGTTTGGCGGTCTGTTCCGTGGCTTCAACCGCATGTTCCACCGTGGCTCCGAGGCTTACAGCGGCGGCGTCAAGCGCGTCATCGGCCGCAAGGCGCTGATGTTCGTGATCTACCTTGCGCTGGTGGGTGCCACGGTGGGCCTGTTCAAGATCGTGCCGGGCGGCTTCGTGCCCGCGCAGGACAAGCAGTACCTGATCGGCTTTGCGCAGCTGCCCGATGGCGCCACGCTGGACCGCACCGAGAACGTGATCCGCCGCATGGGCGAGATCATGAAGGAGAACCCGAACGTTGAAGACGCGATTGCCTTCCCCGGCCTGTCGATCAACGGCTTCACCAACAGTTCGAACTCCGGCATCGTGTTCGCCACGCTCAAGCCCTTTGCCGAGCGCACCCGCGCCGACCAGAGCGGCGGCGCGGTGGCAGGCCAGCTGAACCAGGCCTTCGGCAGCATCCAGGACGCGTTCATCGCCATGTTTCCGCCGCCCCCGGTGGCGGGCCTGGGCACCACGGGCGGGTTCAAGCTGCAGATCGAAGACCGCGCCTCGCTGGGCTACGAAGCCATGGACAACGCGGTGAAGGCCTTCATGGGCAAGGCCTACCAGACGCCGGAACTCGCTGGCCTGTTCACCAGCTGGCAGGTCAACGTGCCGCAGCTGTACGCCAACATCGACCGCACCAAGGCGCGCCAGCTGGGCGTGCCCGTGACGGACATCTTCGACACGCTGCAGATCTACCTGGGCAGCCTCTATGCCAACGACTTCAACCAGTTCGGCCGCACCTACAGCGTGCGCGTGCAGGCCGATGCGGCCTACCGCGCGCGGGCTGAAGATGTGGGCCTGCTCAAGGTGCGCTCTGCCACCGGCGAGATGGTGCCGCTGTCGGCGTTGATGAAGATGGAGCCCAGCTTCGGCCCCGAGCGCGCCATGCGCTACAACGGCTACCTGGCGGCTGATGTGAACGGCGGTCCCGCGCCCGGTTATTCATCAGGCCAGGCGCAGGCGGCCATCGAGCGCATCGCCAAGGAGACGCTGCCCCAGGGCATCACGTTCGAATGGACCGAGCTGACCTACCAGGAAATCCTGGCGGGCAACTCTGCCGTGCTGGTGTTCCCGCTGGCCATCCTGCTGGTGTTCCTGGTGCTGGCCGCGCAGTACGAAAGCCTCGCGCTGCCCATCGCCATCATCCTGATCGTGCCCATGGGCATCCTGGCGGCCATGACCGGGGTGTGGCTGAGCAACGGCGACAACAACGTGTTCACGCAGATCGGGCTCATCGTGCTGGTGGGGCTGTCGGCCAAGAACGCGATCCTGATCGTGGAGTTTGCGCGCGAGCTGGAGTTTGCCGGGCGCACGCCCGTGCAGGCCGCCATCGAGGCCAGCCGCCTGCGGCTGCGCCCCATCCTGATGACCTCGCTGGCCTTCGTGATGGGTGTGTTGCCCCTGGTGCTGTCCACCGGCGCGGGCGCCGAAATGCGCAGCGCCATGGGTGTGGCGGTGTTCGCCGGGATGATTGGTGTGACGGCCTTTGGCCTGTTCCTCACGCCCGTGTTCTACGTGCTGCTGCGCAAGCTGGCAGGCAACCGCCCGCTGGTGGAGCATGGCGCGCATGTGGCGCCTATCTCGCACAGCACTGGCACCGGTGGCACGGCCCACCCCGTGCTGGCTGCGCCGCGCAAGGAGCACGAATGATGCTTCTGTCTATGGTGACAACAACGACCTTTTTGGCCTCGAACGCGCGCTCCGCGCTGCTCAATGCAGCGGGTGAAACGACTGGGGCAGGAGAACAACCATGACCGATTTGCTATTGAAAAACAGTTCCACCGACGGGGCCGTTGCTGTGCGCAAGCGCAGCCTGCTGGCGCCCCTGGCTGCCGCCCTGGTGCTGGCCGGTTGCATGACCCAGCCCGTGGTCCCCGCGCCGCATGCGGGTGTGCCCGTGCCCGCCAGCTTCACGGCAGGGGGCGACGCGCTACCCACGGCCCCCTGGACGGTGGCCGCCCCCGCCGAGGCGCAGCCGCGCGGCGAGTGGTGGCTGGGCTTTCAAGACCCGGTGCTGGCCGACCTGGTGCAGCGCGCGGGCACGGCCAACACCAGCATCCAGCAGGCGGCAGCGCGCCTGGCCGAGGCGCGCACGCTGCTGCGCTCTGCCGATGCCGCGCGCTCGGTGCAAGTGGGCGCCTTGGCCGGTGTGACGCGCCAGGCAGGCGCTGCCGCCACGGGCAGCGCAGCACCTGCCACGCTGGGTACGGCGGGGCTCAATGCCTCGTACGAGCTGGACCTTTTCGGCCGCCTCTCGCAAACCAGCGACGCCGCACGGCTGGACGCCGACGAGCGCGAAGCCTTGCTGCAGAGCACGCGCCTCATGGTGCAGGCCGATGTGGCGCAAACCTATCTGCAACTGCGCGCCGTGCAGGCCGAGCAGGTGCTGGTGCAAGAGAGCCTGGCTGCGTACCAGGACACCCTGCGCCTCACGCAGCGCCGCCTGCAGGCGGGCGATGTGGCCGAGCTGGACGTGGCCCGTGTGCAGACCGAGGTGGCCGCTACCGAGTCCGACGCACTGGCCTTGCAGCGCCAGCAGGCCTTGTTGACCAACGCGCTCGCCGTGCTGTCGGGCGAGGTGGCCAGCGGCTTTGTGCTGCCGCCCGCAACGGGCGATGCTGCGTTGCCCGTGATTCCCCCCGGTGTGCCCGGCACGGTGCTGGCGCGCCGGCCCGATGTGTCGGCCGCACAAGCCGCCGTGCTGGCAGCGCAAGCCCGTGTGGGTGTGGCGCAGAAGGCGTGGTTCCCGGCCGTCACGCTCACGGGCAATGCGGGGCATGCGTCGCCCGAGCTGGGCGATTTGTTCAAGTGGTCGGCCCGTGCCTGGGGCGTGAGCGCGCTGCTGTCGCTGCCGATCTTTGACGGCGGCCAGCGCGATGCGCAGATCGAGGGCGCGAAGGCGCGCCTGGAGGCCGCGCTGGCGGACCACCGGGGGCAGGTGCTCAATGCGTTTCGTGACGTGGAGGACCAGCTGACCTCGCTGCGTTTGTTGTCTGGCCAGGCCGAGGCGCAAGGGCGGGCGGTGACGGCTGCGCGGCGGGCCACGCAGTTGTCGGATGTGCGGTATCGCAATGGGCTGGTGAGCCAGCTGGAGCTGCTGGATGCGCGGCGCAGTGAGTTGCGCAATCGGCGGCAGGAGCTGCAGGTGCGGACGGCGCAGTATGTGGCGACGGTGGGGTTGATTCGGGCGCTGGGCGGAGGCTGGGGCGATCAGCCCACGGCGACGGTGGCTGCTGTATCGCAGTGATTTTGGGTGTTTTTGGCTGCTGGCGCTTATCTGGTAAGCGCTGGTAGCTATCTTTTTGATAGTTTTTGGTTCGCCGCCATCCGGTCGTTCGGGGTGGCCTTGTGGTGGCTACTGCCTGCCCATGTGGAGGCCGCCGCCCTCAGTGAAGGCATGCTGCCCCACAGCGAGCTTGCGAGCGCGCCCAGGTTTCGAAAGGCTCAGCCCGTACGGTGGGTGTGGTTCCTCGGCTTCGACAAGCTCAGCCCCAACGCGCAGGAGCCCACCAAGAAAACTATAAAAATGATAGCTGCTAGCGCTTATCCATTAAGCGCTAGAGCCGATTTTCACTAAAACTTTCAGAACGGATAGTGCCGAGGCGTCGTCTGCACCGTCACCCACCGCAGCTCGGTGAACTCCCGCACCCCGGCCATGCCGCCAAAGCGCCCATAGCCCGAACTCTTCACGCCGCCAAAGGGCATCTGCCCCTCGTCGTGCACCGTCGGCCCATTCACATGGCAAATGCCCGACTCGATGCGCGCAGCCACGTTCCAGGCCTTGGCCACGTCGCGGCTGAACACGGCGGAGGACAGGCCGAACTCGTTGTCGTTGGCACAGCCAATGGCTTCTTCCACGCCGTTCACGCGCACCACGGGCTTGACGGGGCCAAACGACTCTTCGCGGTAGATGTCCATCTCGGCCGTCACGTGGTCCAGCACCGTGGCCTGCATCAGCGTGCTGTCGCTCTTGCCGCCGCAGACCAGCTTGGCGCCCTTGGCCAGTGCGTCGTCGATGAGCGCGTTGCAGCGCTGCACCGTGCTCATGTCCACCACCGAGCCCAGCACCACTGGGCCCTTGCGCGGGTCGCCCAGCGGCAGGGCCTTGGCGCGCTCGCCCAGCTTGGCGACGAACTCGTCGGCCACGGCGTTGTCCACGATGATGCGTTCGGTGGACATGCAGATCTGGCCCGAGTTGGCGAACGCGCCAAACACCGTGCCCGCCACGGCGGCATCGACGTCGGCATCGTCCAGTACCAGCAGTGGGGCCTTGCCGCCCAGCTCCAGCACCACGGGCTTGAGGTATTTGGCGCAGGTCTGCGCAATGATGCGGCCCACCTTGGTGGAGCCTGTGAAGTTGACTCGGCGCACGGCCGGGTGGGCCACGATGGCTTCGACCACGGCACCGGCATCGGCGGGTGCGTTGGTCACGAAGTTCACCACGCCGGTGGGCAGGCCGGCCTCCTGCATGGCTTCGATGATGAGGCCGTGGGTGGCGGGGCACAGCTCGGAGCCTTTCAGGATCACGGTGTTGCCGCACGCCAGGGGTGTGGCGATGGCGCGCACGCCGAGGATGACGGGGGCATTCCAGGGCGCAATGCCCAGCACCACACCCGCGGCCTGGCGCACACCCATGGCCAGGCTTCCGGGCACGTCGGATGGGATCACCTCGCCCGCGATCTGTGTGGTCAGCGCTGCAGCCTCTTGCAGCAGGCCTGCCGCCAGGTGCACGTTGAAGCCGGCCCACATGCCGGACGCACCGGTTTCAGCCGCCATGGCCTTGGCAAAGGCTTCTGTCTTGGCTTCCAGGGCGTGGGCGGCCTTGAGCAGCAGGGCGCGGCGGGCATTGGGGCCCATGGCGGACCAGGCCGGGAAAGCCTTGGCGGCGGCATCGGCGGCTGCTTTGGCGTCGGCCACGGTGGCGGCGGGGGCGGTGGTGGCGACAGAGCCATCGAGCGGGTTGCGGCGCTCGAAAGTGGCTCCACCGGTGGCTGGCACGCGCTCGCCGTTGATCAGCATGGAAATAGCGGTCATGTAGGAACTCCTTGGCTACAACAAAACGAAAGAAGGAAATGGGACACGGATGTACCCAACACATAGAAAAAGAGGGAAGGCCTCAATCCCAAAAAGTTCAGGCCACACCGAGATACGCCTGGCGCACCACATCGGACTGCAGCAGATCCAGCGCATTGCCTGAGGTCAAGATGCGCCCACGCTCCAGCACGTAGCCGCGCTGCGCGATCTGCAGTGCCTTGCGCACGTTCTGCTCGACCATCAGCACCGTCACGCCCTGCGCCGCAATGCGCTGCACGATGGCCAGCAGCTCATCGACCATGCGCGGCGCCAGGCCCAGCGAGGGCTCGTCCAGCATCAAGAGGCGCGGGCCGCTCATCATGGCGCGGGCCACGGCCACCATCTGCTGCTCGCCGCCGCTCATGGTGCCGGCCAGTTGCTGGGCGCGCTCCTTCAGGCGCGGAAAGTCCTCGAAGGCCTGGGCCAGGCGTTCGGCGCGCAGGCGGGCCGGTACCAGCCAGCCGCCAAGCTCCAGGTTCTCGGTCACCGTCATCTGTGGGAACAGCTGGCGGCCCTCGGCCACCAGGGCCAGGCCGCGCTGCACGCAGGCCGTGGCGTTCATTGCGGGCACGGCCTGGCCATCGAGCTGCACCATGCCCTGGCGCGGAAGCAGCCCTGCCAGGGCCTTGAGCAGCGTGGTCTTGCCCGCACCGTTAGGG
>JBCNOJ010000218.1:0-8237 GCA_039593925.1 Acidovorax sp. | reverse complement strand
CCAGCGCTACAAGGCCACCTTCCTGGGCTCGGGCGCGCTCATCGGCCACTTCAACCCCGCCTGGCTGGAGCAAAAGGACGCCGACGGCGTGACCATGCGTGCGGCCATGCAGCACGCGGGCCTGTGCATTGACGACATCGCCAAGCTGCAGCGCGACCCGGCGCAGTACCTGGGCTTCATTGAGGTGCACATCGAACAGGGCCCGGTGCTCAACGAGCTGGACCTGCCGCTGGGCGTGGTCACCTCCATCAACGGCGGCGTGCGCTACATCGCCGAGATGATCGGCATGGCCAGCCACGCCGGCACCACCCCCATGGACCGCCGCCGCGACGCCGCCGTGGCCGTGGCCGAGCTGGCGCTCTACATCGAGCAGCGCGCGGCCAAGGACGGCGACTCGGTCGGCACGATCGGGCTGCTGAATGTGCCGGGCGGTTCCATCAACGTGGTGCCGGGTCGCTGCAGCTTCTCCATGGACCTGCGCGCGCCCACCGATGGGCAGCGCGACGCCATGGTGAGCGACGTGCTCGACGAACTGGCCCGCATCGCCCAGCGCCGTGGCCTGCGCTACACGCTGGAGGAATCGATGCGCGCCGCCGCTGCGCCCAGCGCACCGGCCCTGCAGCACCACTGGGAGCGCGCCGTGGACACGCTGGGCGTGCCCGTATTCCGCATGCCCAGCGGCGCGGGGCACGACGCGATGAAGCTGCACGAAATCATGCCGCAGGCCATGCTGTTCACGCGCGGCCAGAACTCCGGCATCAGCCATAACCCGCTCGAATCCACCACCAACAACGACATCCAGCTGACTGTGGACGCCTTCACCCAGGTGCTCTACCAGCTTGCCGAGGAAACCCAACCATGACCACCCCCACACAGGCTTCTTACGCCGCGCTGGATGCCTGGATCGACCAGCACTTTGACGAAGAGGTGCGCTTTCTGCAAGCCCTGGTGCGCGTGCCCACCGACACGCCCCCCGGCAACAACGCGCCCCATGCCGAGCGCACGGCCGAGCTGCTCAGGGACTTCGGCTACGAGGCCGAGAAGCACGCTGTGCCCACCGCCGACGTGAAGGCCTACGGCATGGAATCCATCACCAACCTGATCGTGCGCCGTGCTTACGGAGCGGGCGGCAAGACCGTTGCGCTCAACGCCCACGGCGACGTGGTGCCGCCCGGTGAAGGCTGGACGCACGACCCCTATGGCGCCGAGATCGTGGACGGCAAGATGTACGGCCGCGCCACGGCGGTGAGCAAAAGCGACTTCGCATCCTTCACGTTCGCCGTGCGCGCACTCGAAGCCGTAGCCAAGCCCGCCAAGGGCGCGGTGGAACTGCACTTCACCTACGACGAAGAGTTTGGGGGCGAACTAGGCCCCGGCTGGCTGCTGCAAAAAGGTCTGACGAAGCCAGACCTGATGATTGCTGCGGGCTTCAGCTACGAAGTGGTCACAGCCCACAACGGCTGCCTGCAGATGGAAGTGACGGTGCACGGCAAGATGGCCCACGCCGCTGTGCCCCACACCGGCGTGGACGCCCTGCAGGGCGCCGTGCACATCCTGAACGCGCTGTACGCACAGAACGAAGAGTACAAGAAGGTCACGTCCAAAGTAGACGGCATCAAGCACCCCTACCTGAACGTGGGCCGCATCGAAGGCGGCACCAACACCAACGTCGTGCCCGGCAAGGTGGTGTTCAAGCTGGACCGCCGGATGATCCCCGAGGAAAACCCGGTCGATGTGGAAGCGAGCATCCGCCGCGTGATCGACCAGGCGGCGGGCGAGCGCGCCGGCATCAGCGTGGAGATCAAGCGCCTGCTGCTGGCCAACGCGATGACACCGCTGGCGGGCAACAAGCCGCTGGTCGATGCGATCCAAAAACACGCCCAGGCAGTGATCGGTGAACCGCTGCCTGCGGTGGGCACACCGCTGTACACCGATGTGCGCCTGTATGTGGAGCGCGGCATTCCCGGCGTGATCTTTGGCGCAGGGCCGCGCACGGTGCTCGAATCGCACGCCAAGCGTGCCGACGAGCGGCTGGACCTGGAAGACCTGCGCCGCGCCACCAAGGTCATCGCACGCTCGCTGAGCGACCTGCTGGCCTGAAGCGGATAAAGCGGATGAAGCGGACGCAAGGCCCAAAAAGGTAGGCCGCCAGGGCCGCACCCACGCGACATCAGTGCTTGGCGAGTGCAGCACTTGGCTCATCCTCCAGAGGTGAGACAGGCACTGCGGGTGCTGAGAGGCCCGTGCACAGGGTTTTCCGCAGGCCTCATCGCCCATCAATGTGTATACACTTTTTGTATGGATGGCAGTACACATCATCGTGCGCAATTTTCCAACCACGACCACGGCACGCCATCGCGTGCATGACGACCCGAAGGCCTGAAGGAGCACCCATGCAAAACAACGTTCACCCTGTGGATGAGCACCTGCCCCTGGGCCGGCTCACGGCACTGGGGCTTCAGCATGTGCTGGTGATGTATGCGGGCGCCGTGGCGGTGCCCCTGATCGTGGGCCGCGCGCTCAACCTCACGCCCGACCAGGTGGCCAAGCTGATCTCGGCCGACCTGTTTGTTTGTGGCCTGGTCACGCTGATTCAGGCGCTGGGCGCATCGCAGTGGTTTGGCATCCGCCTGCCGGTGATGATGGGCGTGACCTTTGCCTCGGTGGCGCCCATGGTGTCGATGGCGCAGAGCACGGGCGGCACGGCAGGTGCCGGGCTGATCTTCGGTTCGGTCATCGGCGCGGGCGTCATCTCGATCTTCATCGCGCCGCTGGTCAGCCGCATGCTGCGGTTCTTCCCACCGGTGGTCACGGGCACCATCATCGCGGTCATCGGCATCAGCCTGATGCGCGTGGGCATCAACTGGATCTTCGGCAACCCGGTGGGCCCCACGGCCCCCAGCGTGCCCAACCCCGAGCACCTCAAGTGGCTGGCCGACGCGCAGGCCGCTGCTGGTGCTCCAGGCTCCTCATTACCGCCGGTGCCCAAGGGCTTTGCCGTGGTGCCGACGGTGCCCAACCCCAAATACGCGGACCTGACCGGCGTGGGCATCTCGGGCCTGGTGCTGCTGTCCATCCTGCTGATCGCCAAGTTCGCCAAGGGCTTCATCGCCAACATCTCGGTGCTGCTGGGCATCGTGATCGGTGCCGTGGTGGCGGTGGCCATGGGCCTCATGCACTTTGACAAGGTGGCCAAGGCGCAGTGGTTCGATCTGGTGCTGCCCTTCGAGATTGCTGCACCGGTGTTCGACCCCATCCTGATCCTGACCATGACGCTGGTGATGATCGTGGTGATGATCGAGTCCACCGGCATGTTCCTGGCGCTGGGCGAAATGACCGACCGCAAGGTGGACCAGGCGTCCCTCACGCGCGGCCTGCGCACCGATGGCCTGGGCACGCTGCTGGGCGGCATCTTCAACACCTTTCCGTACACCAGCTTCTCGCAGAACGTGGGCCTGGTGGCCGTCACCGGCGTGAAAAGCCGCTTCGTGTGCGTGGCCGGCGGCGTGATCCTGATCGTGCTGGGTGTGCTGCCCAAGATGGCGGCGCTGGTCGAATCGCTGCCCACCATGGTGCTGGGCGGCGCGGGGCTGGTGATGTTCGGCATGGTGGCCGCCACAGGCATCCGCATCCTGGGCGGGGTGGACTTCAAGCACAACCGCTTCAACGCGATGATTGTGGCCGTGTCCATCGGCGTGGGCATGATCCCGCTGATCGCGCCCAACTTCCGCCAATGGATGCCGCATGCCATCCACCCGCTGATCGAATCCGGTATCCTGCTCGCCTCGATCACGGCCGTGGCCCTGAACGTTTTCTTCAATGGCGCCAGCCGCGACACCTCCGCCGCTGTGAACGCCGCTCGCCAGGCCGACGCCCACTAGCATCCCGCCTGCCCGCTGACGAAAACCCGTTGCCGCCCCCTGCCAGCCTCGGTTGCCAGGGGGTTTTGGCTTCATGCCGCATCCGCATAAACCGGCATGCCAGCCTCCCACGCCGTCGGGTACCCTTGTTTTGCATTCCGCCGAGGTTTTCCAGGATTTCCGTATGACCCAGAACATTTCCACCGCCGAACAGGCTCTGCGCGACGCTGCGCGCGAATACCACCGCAACCCCAGCCGGGGCAAGATTTCGGTCACACCCACCAAGCCTTTGTCCAACCAGCGCGACCTGTCGCTGGCCTACTCGCCCGGCGTGGCCTACCCGTGCCTCGACATCCAGGCCGATCCGTCCAAGGCGTTCGACTACACCTCGCGCGGCAACCTGGTCGGCGTGATCACCAACGGCACCGCCGTGCTGGGCCTGGGCGATATCGGCCCGCTGGCCGGCAAGCCGGTGATGGAAGGCAAGGGCTGCCTGTTCAAGAAGTTCGCGGGCGTCGATGTGTTCGACATCGAGCTTGCCGAGCGCGACCCGGACAAGCTGGTCGAGATCATTGCATCCATGGAGCCCACGCTGGGCGGCATCAACCTGGAAGACATCAAGGCGCCTGAGTGCTTCTACATCGAGCAGCAGCTTAGCGCGCGCATGAACATCCCCGTGTTCCACGACGACCAGCACGGCACGGCCATCATCAGCAGCGCCGCGCTTCTCAACGGGCTGGAGTTGGTGGGCAAAGAGATTGGCGCGGTGAAGATCGCCGTATCGGGCGCTGGCGCCGCCGCCATTGCCTGCGTGGACGTGATGGTGGGCCTGGGCGTGAAGCGCGAGCACATCTTCATGGTCGACTCCAAGGGCGTGATCTATGACGGCCGCCCCGGCGGGCTGGATGCCTCCAAGCAGCGCTATGCACAAAAGACCGACGCGCGCACGCTGGCCGACGTGGTCGATGGTGCCGACGTGTTCCTGGGCTGCTCGGCCCCGGGCGTGCTCACAGCGGACATGGTCAAGACCATGGCGCCCAAGCCCATCATCCTGGCGCTGGCCAACCCCGAGCCCGAGATCCGTCCCGAGCTGGCCAAGGCCATCCGGCCGGACTGCATCATCGCCACGGGCCGCTCGGACTACCCCAACCAGGTCAACAACGTCCTGTGCTTCCCATACATCTTCCGCGGCGCGCTGGACTGCGGCGCGACCAAGATCACCGAGGCGATGAAGCTGGCCTGCGTGCGCCAGATCGCCGACCTGGCCAAGGCCGACATCAGCGAAGAGGTTGCCAGCGCCTACGCGGGCAAAGAGCTGACCTTCGGGCCTGACTACCTGATCCCCACGCCGTTCGACTCGCGCCTGATCCTCAAGATCGCGCCCGCCGTGGCCCAGGCCGCCGCCGAGTCGGGTGTGGCTACACGCCCTATCGAAGACATGGAGGCGTACAAGGAAAACCTCTCGCGCTTCGTCTACCAGACCGGCATGCTGATGCGCCCGGTCATCACCGCCGCCAAAGCACTGCCTCCAGAGCAAAAGCGCGTGGCCTACGCGGATGGTGAAGATGAGCGCGCGCTGCGTGCAGCGCAGATGGCCATCGACGACAAGATCGCGCACCCGATTCTGATCGGCCGCCCGGCGGTGATTGCGGCCCGCATCGAAAAGGCAGGCCTGCGCATGCAGCCGGGCAAGGATGTGGAAATCTGCAACCCCGAAGACGACCCGCGCTTCCGCCAGTATTGGGAAACCTACCACCAGCTCATGATGCGCAATGGCGTCACCCCCGAGGTCGCCAAAGCCGCCGTGCGCCGCTCCAACACCATCATTGCCTCGCTGATGGTGAAGCTCGGCGACGCCGATGCCATGATCTGCGGCCTGGTGGGCGCCTACGAAACGCACCTGGAGCGCCTCCACAACATCCTGGGCCATGCCGAAGGCGCCACCAACTATGCCGCGCTGAACGCGCTGATGACAGACCGCAACGGCACCCTGTTCATCGCCGACACGTATGTGAACGAAGACCCCACGGCGCAGCAACTGGCCGACATCGCCTGGATGTCGGTGCAGGAGGTGCAGCGCTTCGGCCTGCCGCCCAAGGTGGCGTTCCTGTCGCACTCCAGCTACGGCTCGTCCAAGCGCGCGTCGGCGCGCAAGATGCGCGAGGCGCGCGACCTGTTCGTGGCGGCGCACCCCGAGATCGAATGCGACGGCGAACTGCATGGCGACGCAGCGCTGGAACCCAACATCCGCAAGACCTACATGGCAGAAGGCGATGCCACGCTGGACGGCTCGGCCAATGTGCTGATCTGCCCCAACCTCGACTCGGCCAACATCCTCTACAACGTGCTCAAGACCACGACCAGCGGCGGCGTCACCGTGGGCCCCATCCTGATGGGTGCAGCCGCCACGGCGTACATCCTGACGCCGGCGGCCACCGTGCGGCGCGTGCTGAACATGACGGCCCTGGCCGTGGCGAGCGCCGCAGCACGGCCACGCTGAGCGCGCCGCCATCGCGGCCAGCCTTTGCCGTCCTGGGCCACATCGGCGCCAGGTCGGCGCACCCAAACGGGGCCTTCAGGGCCCCGTTTTGCATGGACCTACACCTGCGCTTCGCACGGCGCCAGGATGCCCCTGCGCGGCAGCGGGACATGCGCACCAATTCGGAAAACCCCGCTTGTCCGCATGCACCACTTCGGTGAACAATCGCCCGTGGCACAACACCCTCGCTGGCAAAGCGGGCATCGTTTTTGCTGACTGCAGGTACACGGCCCCGGTTCCCTGGGGCCAGCGCCGTCCTCCCAGAGTTTTCCCCTTCTTGCCCGACAGGAGCCCCTATGAAAAAAAGATTGTTCATGCAAACCGCTGCCGCCCTGGCCCTGATCGGCAGCACCTCGCTGGCCCAGGCGCAGGCCACCACACCCATCAAATTCCAGCTGGACTGGCGCTTTGAGGGCCCCTCGGCGCTGTTCCTGCAGCCCGTGGCCAAGGGCTACTTCAAGGCCGCAGGCCTGGATGTGACGGTGGATGCGGGCAACGGCTCGGGCGGTGCCGTGCAGCGCGTGGCCTCTGGCACCTACGACATGGGCTTTGCCGACCTGGCCGCCGTGATGGAGTTTCACGCCAACAACCCCGACGCGCAGAACAAGCCCGTGGCGGTGATGATGGTCTACAACAACACGCCTGCATCGGTGATGGCACTCAAGAAGAGCGGCATCACCAAGCCCGCCGACCTGGCCGGCAAGAAGCTGGGTGCACCCGTGTTCGACGCAGGCCGCCGCGCGTTCCCCATCTTCCAGAAAGCCAACAACGTGGGCAACGTGACCTGGACGGCCATGGACCCACCACTGCGCGAGACCATGCTGGTGCGTGGCGACGTGGATGCCATCACGGGTTTCACCTTCACATCGCTCTTGAACCTGGAAGCACGTGGCGCCAAGGCTGCTGACGTGGTGGTGCTGCCTTACGCGGACTTCGGCGTGAAGCTGTACGGCAATGTGATCATCGCCAGCCCCAAGCTCATCAAGGAGAACCCGGCCGCCATCAAGGCGTTCCTGTCGGCCTTTGCCAAAGGCGCCAAGGAGGTCATTGCCAATCCGGCCGCTGCCATCGAGCACGTGAAGGCGCGCGACGGCATCGTGAATGTGCCACTCGAAACCCGCCGCCTGCAACTGGCCATCGACACCGTCATCAACAGCCCCGATGCGCGCGCCGAAGGTTTCGGCAAGGCCGTGCCCGGCCGCCTGTCGCTGATGGCTTCGCAGGTGTCCGATGCGTTCAGCACCAAGACGCGCGTGAACGCGGACGATGTGTGGAACCCCAGCTTCCTGCCCGCCGCGGCCGAGCTGAACATCCTGCCCAAGAAGTGACACGGCCAGCCGCCTCTTCACTATCAAAACAATAGCTTCTAGCGCTTGATGGATAAGCGCTAGAGGCCATTTTTATCCAAATATTCATGCAGGCTGCTGAACCCTATTTTGTGGATTTCCGCGATGTCTGGCTCGCCTACAACGACGAGCTGCTCGCGCAGAACCACTTCGCCGTCGAGGCCATCGACCTGCAGATCCGCCAGGGCGAGTTCATCGCCATCGTGGGGCCGTCGGGCTGTGGCAAGTCCACGTTCATGAAACTCGCCACGGGCTTGAAGATGCCGTCGATGGGCAAGATCCTGATCGACAGCCAGCCCGTGACGGGGCCGCTCAAGATCTCGGGCATGGCCTTCCAGGCGCCCTCGCTGCTGCCCTGGCGCACCACGGTGGACAACGTGCTGCTGCCGCTGGAGATCGTGGAGCCCTACCGCAGCAACTTCAAGCAAAAGCGCACAGAGTATGTGGAGCGCGCCCGCAAGCTGCTGCAGAAGGTGGGCCTGGGCGGGTATG
>JBCNOJ010000217.1:0-8258 GCA_039593925.1 Acidovorax sp. | reverse complement strand
CCGTGTAAACCTTGAACACCGCCTTGTAGCGCACGCCGGCGCCGTTGAGCTGCAGCGTGCTGCCGCCAAGGTTGGTCGTTTCTTCGTACTTCACGTCGGCCACGGTGATGGGCTGGGCCCAGGCGCTGGTGGCCCACAACAGGCAGACACCTGCCACCACAGCACATCGCTGGAGGAATTTCATGCGCAGCTCCTTCATAAAAAAAGAACGGTCGTTCGTTTCCAATTGTTTCCGCGCTTGCGACCGGGCGCAACAGGGTTTTCGATGGGTTGTGCGATGTCACGCGCGTGCTGCGTGCGGGGCGCCAAAAAAGCTTTGCTACACTTTGCCCCCATGTTCATTCACCACGTGTTCATCACAGGTTGCAGCGACCGGGGAGCCTGGCCCTGGCGGCGGCCTGCCTCTTTGAACGCCTGATAGCACCTGGGCAACCGCCCCAGCGTGCACCCGTGGCCTTCACCCCGATGCGGTGAGGCCGATTGAATGGACCGCAGTGCCCCCTTTTTCTATTGCATGGGGATGCGCGCTGCGACAGCTGGGAGCTCTCCCCGTGATCACAGAACTTGAATTCAAAAGCCTGGCCAGCGAAGGCTACAACCGCATTCCGCTCATGGCGGAAGCCTTTGCGGACCTCGAAACCCCGCTTTCCCTGTACCTGAAGCTGGCCTACACCAAGGACGGCGGCCGCAACAGCTTTTTGCTCGAATCCGTGGTGGGTGGCGAGCGCTTTGGCCGCTACAGCTTCATCGGCCTGCCAGCGCGCACCTTGTTGCGCGCCACCGGTTTTGGCGCCAATGCCAAGACCGAGGTCGTGACCGATGGGCAGGTGGTCGAAACCGCCGCAGGCAACCCGCTCGATTTCCTCGCCGGCTACCAAAAGCGTTTCAAGGTGGCCCTGCGCCCCGGCCTGCCGCGTTTTTGCGGTGGCCTGGCGGGTTACTTCGGCTACGACGCGGTGCGCTACATCGAGAAAAAGCTTGAAAACACCTGCCCGCCCGACACCCTGGGCTGCCCCGACATCCTGCTGCTGCAGTGTGAGGAGCTGGCGGTCATCGACAACCTTTCGGGCAAGCTCTACCTCATCGTGTATGCCGACCCTGCCCAGCCCGAGGCGTATGCCAAGGCCAAGAAGCGGCTGCGCGACCTGAAGGAGCAGCTCAAGTATTCGGTGAGCGCCCCCATCGTCAAGCCCACCGAAAGCCACCCCGCGCAGCGCGACTTCGCCAAGGCCGACTATCTGGCCGCCGTGGACCGCGCCAAGGAGCTCATCGCTGCCGGCGACTTCATGCAGGTGCAGGTGGGCCAGCGCATTCACAAGCGCTACACCGAATCGCCCCTGTCGCTGTACCGCGCGCTGCGCTCGCTGAACCCGTCGCCGTACATGTACTTCTACGACTTTGGCGACTTCCATGTGGTGGGCGCCAGCCCCGAGATCCTCGTGCGGCAGGAGAACACGCCCGAAGGGCAGAAGGTCACCATCCGCCCCCTGGCTGGCACACGTCCCCGCGGCGCCACGCCCGAGAAGGACAAGGCCACCGAGGTCGAGCTCATCAATGACCCCAAGGAACGTGCCGAGCACGTGATGCTGATCGACCTGGCGCGCAACGACATTGGCCGCATCGCCAAGACCGGGACCGTGAAGGTGACCGAAGCCTTTGCGGTGGAGCGCTACAGCCACGTGATGCACATCGTGAGCAATGTGGAAGGCATCCTCAACGACGGCATGACCAGCATGGACGTGCTGAAAGCCACCTTCCCGGCTGGCACGCTGACCGGCGCGCCCAAGGTGCATGCCATGGAACTCATCGACCAGCTCGAGCCCACCAAGCGGGGCCTGTATGGCGGCGCCTGCGGGTACCTGAGCTACGCGGGTGACATGGATGTGGCTATTGCGATTCGCACCGGCATCATCAAGAACGGCACGCTCTATGTGCAGGCGGCTGCGGGTGTGGTGGCCGATTCCGTTCCCGAGCTGGAATGGAAAGAGACCGAGCACAAGGCCCGCGCGCTGCTGCGCGCCGCCGAACTGGTCGAGGAGGGGCTGGAATGACCCTCGCTATCAACAAGGTCAAATCCTGCACCACCATGCAGGACGTGCGCCGCGAAGTGAATGCGCTGGACGATGTACTGGTGCCCCTGCTGGTCGAGCGCGTGGGCTACATGACCCAGGCCGCGCGCATCAAGCAGGGCGCGGAACAGGTGCGCGACGAAGCGCGCATCGCCGCCATCGTGGCCCGCGTGCGCGAACGCGCCCAGGCCGAAGGCGGCGACGCCGATGTGATCGAAGCCATCTACCGCAGCCTCATGGAAGCCTGCATTGCCTATGAACACCGCGAGTTCGCCCGCCTGCGCGAACCCGCCACTGCCGGGAGCGCCGCATGACAACCAAACTCTTGATGGTCGATAACTACGACAGCTTCACCTACAACATCGTCCAGTACTTTGGAGAACTGGGCGCCGAGGTGGAGGTGTTCCGCAATGACGAGATCACTGTGGCCGAAATCGAAGCACGCCTGAACGCAGGCCAGCTTGATCGCCTGGTGATTTCGCCAGGCCCTTGTTCGCCTGCGGAGGCCGGTATCTCGGTCGCTGCGATCAAGCACTTTGCGGGCAAGCTGCCCATCCTGGGCGTGTGCCTGGGGCACCAGAGCATTGGCGCTGCGTTTGGCGGCAACATCGTCCGCGCGCAGGAACTGATGCACGGCAAGACCAGCGTCATCACCACCACCCAAAAGGGCGTATTTGCCGATCTGCCCGAGAAGTTCACCGTCAATCGCTACCACTCCCTCGCCATTGAACGGGCCACCTGCCCCGACGTGCTGGAGGTGACGGCCTGGACCGACGACGGCGAGATCATGGGCGTGCGCCATAAGACGCTGGCGATCGAAGGCGTGCAGTTCCACCCGGAAAGCATCCTCACCGAACACGGCCACGCGATGCTCAAGAACTTTCTGGAGCAGCGCACGTGATCATCGACAGCCACCAACTCGTGATGTTCATCGCGGCCGGCTGGCTGCTCAACCTGACGCCCGGGCCGGATGTGCTCTACGTTGTGACCAATGCGCTCAGGTCCGGGACGCGCGCGGGCATTGTGGCGGGGCTGGGTATCACGGCTGGGTGTTTCGTGCACATCTTTGCGGCGGCCGTGGGCGTGGGCGCACTGCTGGCCACCTCGGCCACGGCGTTCACCGTGCTCAAGTGGGTGGGCGCGGCGTACCTGATGTGGATGGGCGTGCGCATGGTGTTGTCCAGGCCCAGTGCCGATGGCGGCAACAATGCGGCGCTGGCGGCTGCGCAGGCGGCCCCTGCGCAGCACACGCCACTTCGCAAAGTGTTCCTCGGCGGCTTCTGGACCAATGTGCTCAACCCCAAGGTCGCGATCTTCTTCCTGGCCTTTGTGCCGCAGTTCATCGCGCCCGGAACACAGAACAAAGCCCTGGCTTTTGTGCTGCTGGGTGTGTTGTTCAACATCAACGCCATTCCTGTCAATGTGGGCTGGGCGCTGGCGGCATCCTGGATGGCGCGCCGGGCCACGGCCATCCAGCGGGGCATGCACTGGCTCGACCGCATCGCGGGCGCGATGTTCATTGGCTTCGGCCTCAAACTGGCTTTCACTGACCAACCGTCGAACTGAATTCGGCGACACCGTCACACAGACACTGGAGACACCATGTCCATCACCCCCCAGGAAGCGCTGCAGCGCACCATCGAGCACCGCGAGATCTTCCACGACGAGATGCTGCATCTGATGCGCATGATCATGAAGGGTGAGATCTCGCCCCTCATGGTGGCGGCCATCACCACAGGCCTGCGCGTGAAGAAGGAAACCATCGGCGAGATCACGGCCGCGGCGCAGGTGATGCGCGAGCTGTCCACCAAGGTGCCCGTGGCCGACCGCACGCACCTGGTGGACATCGTGGGCACCGGCGGCGACGGCTCGCACACCTTCAACATCAGCACCTGCTCGATGTTCGTGGCGGCTGCGGCGGGCGCCAAGGTGGCCAAACACGGCGGGCGCAGCGTGTCGTCCAAGTCGGGCAGCGCAGACGTAATGGAGGCGCTGGGCGTCAACATCAACCTCACGCCCGAGCAGATCGCGCGCAGCGTGGGCGACACGGGCGTGGGCTTCATGTTCGCGCCCAACCACCACCCCGCCATGAAGAATGTGGCGCCCGTGCGCAAGGAGATGGGCGTCAAGACCTTCTTCAACATCCTGGGCCCGCTGACCAACCCGGCCAGCGCGCCCAACATCCTCATGGGCGTGTTCCACTCCGACCTCGTCGGCATCCAGGTGCGTGCCCTGCAGCGCCTGGGCGCCGAACACGCCGTGGTGGTCTACGGCCGTGACGGCATGGACGAAGTGAGCCTGGGTGCGGCCACCATGGTGGGCGAGCTCAAGAACGGCGAGATCCGTGAGTACGAGATCCACCCCGAGGACTTCGGCCTGTCGATGCAGAGCAACCGCAGCATCAAGGTGGAAACGCCCCAGCAGTCGGTGGCCATGCTGCGCGGCGTGCTCGCGGGCGACAGCGGTGCTGCGCGCGACATCGTGCTGCTCAACAGCGGCGTGGCGCTGTACGCGGCCGGTGTGGTGCCCACCATGAAGGAGGGCCTGGATCGCGCGGCCGCCGCCATCGACTCCGGCCAGGCCAAGGCCAAGCTGGAGCAGCTGGCCGCATTCAGCCAGGCGCAGTCGGCTGAGTGAACCGTGCGGCGGGCAGGGCGCTCAGAAGTGCCTGCTTGCCCAGCCGTGCCAAGATCGCGTGAACTGAACCCAACAACACAGCGCCTGCCCCCTGCGGGGCCGGTTGCGAGGAACAACCACCATGAGCGACATCCTCAACAAGATCGTGGCCGTCAAGCACGAAGAAGTGGCCGCTGCCAAAAAGCGCCTGCCGTTTGACGCCATGCGCGCCGATGCCGAAAGCCGCGTGCTCACGCGCGACTTCGAGGGCGCGCTGCGCGCCAAGATCGCCAAGGGCCAGGCGGCCGTGATTGCCGAGGTCAAGAAGGCCAGCCCCAGCAAGGGCGTGCTGCGTGCCGACTTCGAACCCGCCGACATCGCCCAGAGCTATATGGAAGGCGATGGCAAGGTCAGCGCAGCCTGCCTGTCGGTGCTGACCGACCGGCAGTTCTTTCAGGGTCAGCCCGATTACCTCAAGCAAGCGCGCGCCAGCACGCTGCTGCCTGTGCTGCGCAAGGACTTCATGGTGGATGCGTACCAGATCTACGAGTCGCGCGCCATGGGGGCCGATGCCATTTTGCTGATCGCTGCGTGCCTGAACGATGCGCAGATGGCGGACTTTGAAGCCATTGCGCGCAGCCTGGACATGGCCGTGCTGGTGGAAGTGCACGACGGCGATGAACTGCAGCGCGCCCTGAAGCTCAAGACGCCCCTGGTCGGCATCAACAACCGCAACCTGCGCACCTTCGAGGTCACGCTGGACACCACGCTCGGCCTGCTCAAGGACGTGCCTGCCGACCGCCTTCTGGTCACCGAATCGGGCATCCTCAAACCTGCGGATGTGAAGACGATGCGCGACGCGGGTGTGCATGCCTTTCTGGTGGGCGAGGCGTTCATGCGCGCGGATGACCCCGGACTTGCGCTGGCCAAACTCTTTGCCTGACAGTGTGAAACTCATTTTTTGATAGCTGCTGGCGCTTGTTGGTAAAGCGATAGAGCCACTTTTGACCATGATTCCACCCTCCCAAGCCGCCACCCAGCTTCAAAGTGCCGATCCGGCCGCATGGCCCGTGGCCCCCGGCTGGCAGCCGCTGGTGGACGATTTTTTTGCCAGTGCACGCGGCCAGGCGCTGCAGGGTTTTCTGCAGTCGCGGCTGGAGGCCGGCGCGGTGGTCTTCCCACCCCAGCCGCTGCGCGCGCTGGAACTGACACCCCCCGATGCCGTGCGGGTGGTCATCCTGGGGCAGGACCCTTACCACGGCCGGGGCCAGGCCGAGGGCCTTGCGTTTTCGGTGGCGCCGGGCGTGCGCCTGCCGCCGTCGCTGCAGAACATCTTCAAGGAAATGCAGCGCGACCTGGGCTTGCCGTTCCCGCCGTTTCCCACGCCGGGCGGCAGCCTGGTGAAGTGGGCGCAGAACGGCGTGCTGCTGCTCAACACCGGCCTCACGGTGGAAGAGGGCCAGCCCGCCAGCCACGCCGGCAAGGGCTGGGAGGCCCTGACCGACGCGGTCATCCGCCACGTGGCCGAAGGCCCGCGCCCGGTGGTGTTCATGCTGTGGGGCTCGCATGCGCAATCCAAGCGCGCCTTCATTCCGCAGGACAGGGGCCACTTGATACTGACCTCCAACCACCCTTCGCCGCTGTCGGCGCTGCGCCCGCCGGTGCCCTTCATCGGCAACGGGCACTTCGGCCAGGCACGCGCGTTCCGCGAGCAGCACGGGTATTGAATGGACAACGCTCCGCGTGCGGCCCGGCCCACCATGACCGACGCGGACATCGAAGCGCAGATCTTTGCCTTGCTGGCCCAGCGGCAGCCGGGCGCGACGATCTGCCCGTCGGAGGTGGCGCGCGCGTTGGCGCCCGAGGGCGGCGCGTGGCGCGGGCAGATGCCCCAGGTCCGTCAGGTGGCGCAGGCTTTGTCGCAGCAGAACCGACTGCGCGTCACACGCGGCGGCGTTGCGGTGCAGGACGCCACCGCACCCGGCGGCCCCATCCGTCTGGGGCAGGGCGCTACCACCGCTGCGGCAAGCGTTCACGGAGCAGGTCCATGAACGCCTGGACGGCCACCGGCAGGCTGCGGCCGGCCAGGGTCTGCACTTCGAGGTCGCGCAGGTCCATGCCGGGGTCGCTGATGGGGCGGACCACAATGGCACCGGCAGCGACCAGGTGGCGCGCGGCGATTTCGCTGGCCACCGACAACCCCCCGCCGTGGGCGACGAAGTTGAGCACCGTCTTGGCGTGGTTGCTGATGAGCACCGCCTCCAGCTGCAGTCCCAGCCGGCTGCAGACGATGTCGATCATCTGGCGCACCGTGGTTTCGGCCGGGGGCAGAGCCAGCGGGTACTGGGCCATCTGCGCCAGCGTCACGCTGGCGGCGTCGGCCAGCGGGTGGCCGGGGGGCAGCAGGGCCAGCACCGGTGCATTCTGGCGATAGACCACCTCGATGTCCTTGTGCGGTGCGCGGCTGAAGCACAGGCCGATGTCGGCCGCACCACTGCGCACAGCCTCCGGCACCTGCGCGGTAGGCAGCGAGATAACGCTGAACTGGATGCCCGCATGCGTGCGTTGGAACTCCACGCACAGGCGTGGCACCAGTTCGTTGGCAAACGCATCGGACGTGGCCAGCCGCACCTGCCCTGCGCGCAGGCCCTGCAGCGCGCCGATCTCGCCCAATGCCCGCTGCGCGTCCAGCACGGTGCGCCGTGCGTGCACCGCCAGGATCTCGCCCGCTGCTGTCAGCACCATGCCGCGCGGGTGGCGCTCAAACAGCGGCGTGCCCAGTTGGGCCTCCAGCCCGGCGATCTGGCGGCTCAGCGCCGAGGCAGCCACGTGCAATCGCGCGGACGCTTCGGTCAACGATCCGCTTTGCGCCACTTCCAGGAAGTAGCGCAACGTGGTGTCTTGGAGCAGATGGGCGCGCATTGGTGGTGTGTGTGGGAGTGGGCTCGGGAGATCAGCGAGCGCGCAGTATGCGACGGTTTGCCGCTGCGGCAAAGCAGATTGCCCAAATGCTGGTGGTCAAGCAAGGCACTGCTTTTTAAGATGGCCGCTCCCGATGTGGGGTGTTGTTCGACGTCTTTGCTGGAGTGCTGCGTATGCGTCTACTTTCCTGGGGCCGTGGTGTCTGGGGCCTGGCCGGCCTGCTGGTGGTGTCGGCGGCTGCGCATGCGCAAGCCACCTGGCCTGACCGCCCCGTGCGCGTCATCGTGCCCTTCCCGGCCAGCGGCGCGACCGACCTGGTGGCCCGCGTCGTCACCCAGCGTGTCGCGGCCGACCTGGGCCAGCAGATGGTGGTGGACAACAAGCCCGGCGCGGGCGGCACCATCGGCACGGCCGAAGCCGCCAAGGCGGCACCCGACGGCTACACCCTGCTGCTGACCACCAGCAGCACGCACGCCATCTCGCCGCATCTGATGCCCAAGCTGGCGTACGACCCGCGCAAGGACTTCACACCCGTCGCCCATGTGGCCGATGCGCCCAGCGTGCTCCTGGTGACCAATTCGCTGCCCGTGAAGAGCGTGGCCGAGCTGATTGCCTACGGCAAGGGCCACCCCGGCAAGCTCAACTACGCCA
>JBCNOJ010000216.1:0-8261 GCA_039593925.1 Acidovorax sp. | reverse complement strand
ATCGGCCCGCCACCAGAATGGCCGCCAGCATGGGGCCCAGCTCGCGGATCAGCGAGATGCCGAGGATGGTGACGATGAACGACTCTGCCCCGAACTGGCGCAGTTGCAGGCTCATGAGGTACGCCAGCACCACACCGATCAAGAAACCCACCAGCGCCGTGATGGGCAGCGCGGTGGCGCCCATGCGGTAGAGGTGCCCGGACACATCGCGCCAGGGCCCGCGGCGCGGTGCGCGCGCCAGGCGCCCCAGGTCCAGCGCCAGCTGGCCCACCATTTCGAGCATGTGGCGGGCGTGGTCCACCCCATGCAGCACCAGCACACCCAGCTGGTCCACCTGCTCGGCCAGGCGCCAGCGGTCGGGCGGCAGGGCTTCTTGCACGGTGAGTTCGGCCACGCGCTCCAGCATGTCGCGCTGGCCTTCGGTGCAGTCCAGCCGCTCGGGCCATGCACGCTGCCAGTGGTTCCATAGCAGCTGGGCGCCCACATGGTCCAGCCACTGGACTTGGCGCAGGTCCCAGCCCAGACTCGCAGACGCTGACATCTGCTGCAACTGGGTGGACAGCGACTTCCACTGCGACCGCGAACCCAGTTCCGCCGCGCCCCACCGCCCACGCAACTGCGCGCACGGCCCTGAGGGCGTGTCAGCGCGGTCGATGCGAGGTGTCTGGTCGGTCATCAAAAAAGGGCGGCCCGTGGACGGCGGGCGAGCAAGTTGCAAATGAATGTGAGCGTGCATGGTAGCGGAGCCCAGCGCTGCGGCTCCGTCAGACAACCACCCGCCAAGCACAAGGCGGGCCCGTCTGCATGAAATTAATATCAAATCGGCCTCTAACGCCCATTCATCAAGCGTGAGAAGCTATAAAAAAAATAGCAATAGGCAGACACCCTATCGACACCACGCCCCGTGTCAGCACAATTCGCCTAGCCACCCCGCCGCACCCGGCGGCCCTTTTGCCCCTATCGCCGCAACGCCTTCGCCCCTCTGCCCATGAGCGACACCACGTTTGACACCATCATCATCGGCGGAGGCACCGCAGGCGCCCTGCTGTGCAACCGGCTCAGCGCCGATGGCCGCCACCGCGTGCTCCTCATTGAGGCCGGCCGCAAGGACGACTACCACTGGATCCACATTCCCGTGGGCTACCTCTACTGCATTGGCAACCCGCGCACCGATTGGCTCTACAACACAGAGCCCGACGCGGGCCTGAACGGCCGCACCCTGCGCTACCCACGCGGCAAGACGCTGGGTGGCTGCAGCAGCATCAACGGCATGATCTACATGCGTGGCCAGGCGCGCGACTACGACCAGTGGGCGGAACTGACGGGCGACGCGAGCTGGCGCTGGGACAACGCCCTGCCCTACTTTCGCCGCCACGAAGACCATTGGCGCCTGGACCAGCCCGGCGGCGTGAATGAGAACTTCAAGCGCCTGCACGGCAACAAGGCCACGGGCAGCACGGGCGAGTGGCGCGTGGAAAAGCAGCGGCTGCGCTGGGATGTTCTGGACGCGTTCTCGCAGGCCGCGCAGCAGGCGGGCATTCCCGCCACCGAGGATTTCAACGGTGGCAGCAATGAGGGTGTGGGCTACTTCGAGGTCAACCAGAAAAGCGGCTGGCGCTGGAACACCGCCAAGGCCTTTTTGCGCCCCACCTGCTATGGCCGCAGCAACTTCGAGATGTGGACCAGCGCCCATGCCACAGAGCTCATCATAGAAACTCAGCCCGACGGCAGCCAGCGCTGCACGGGCGTGAAGGTGTGGGACGGCCACGAAATGGTCACCGCCCATGCCACGGGCGAGGTGATCCTGAGCGCGGGTGCCATCAACTCGCCACAGCTGTTGCAGCTCTCCGGCATCGGCCCGGCGGCGCTGCTGCGCCAGCATGGTGTGGCGGTGAAGGTGGACCTGCCGGGCGTGGGCGCCAACCTGCAGGACCACCTGCAGATCCGCGCGGTGTTCAAGGTGGGCAACGTGCCCACACTCAACACCATGGCCAGTTCGCTCTGGGGCAAGGCGCGCATTGGACTGGAATACGCGGCCAAGCGCAGCGGCCCGATGAGCATGGCGCCATCGCAGCTGGGGGCCTTCACGCGCAGCAGCCCCGACCAGCCCTATCCCAACATCGAATACCACGTGCAGCCGCTGTCGCTGGACGCCTTCGGCGAGCCGCTGCACAACTTTCCCGCCTTCACGGCCAGCGTGTGCAACCTCAACCCCACAAGCCGGGGCACGGTGCAGATCAAGAGCCCGGATTTCAAGACCGCACCCGCCATCGCGCCCAACTACCTTAGCACCCCCGAAGACCGCCAGGTGGCCGCAGACAGCCTGCGCGTCACGCGCCGCATCGTGGCCCAGCCCGCGCTGGCCAAGTACCAGCCGCAGGAGTGGAAGCCCGGCGTGCAGTTTGAAAGCGATGAAGACCTGGCGCGTTTGGCAGGCGACATCGCCACCACCATCTTCCACCCCGTGGGCACGACCAAAATGGGGCGGGATGGCGACCCGATGGCGGTGCTGGATGCGCAACTGCGCGTGCGTGACGGACGCGGCGGTGTAGTGGCCGGCCTGCGCGTGGTGGACGCGGGCGCCATGCCCACCATCACCAGCGGCAACACCAATTCGCCCACGCTGATGATTGCCGAGAAAGCGGCAGACTGGATCTTGCAAGCGCGAAAGCCGGCCTGACAAGGCCTGAGCGGTGCAACGAGGGCGGGCCGACCATGACTTTGGTCACTTCCCCAACACACGCACCCGGCCTACCATAGGCCATGCAGACCTGCGCGCCCGCCCGGCACATCCTGATCGTGGACGACCACGAGCTGGTGCGCGTGGGCTTGCGCACGCTGGTGGCGTCGCTGGCGCGGGGCCCTGCCGTGCCGCTCTCGGTGCTGGAGGCCGGGTCTCTGGACGAGGCGCTGCGCCTGTACGAGCGCCACGGCGACAGCATTGGCCTGGTGCTGCTGGACCTGAGGCTGCCGGATGCGTATGGCTTGTCGGGCCTGCGCAGTTTGCTCTCCAGGTTTCCAGGCGCGCCAGTGGCGGTGCTCTCGGGTGACAGCGACCCGGCATTGGTGCGCGAGGCACTGAAGGCCGGCGCCCGGGCTTACCTGCCCAAGGCTGCCCAGCTCACGGGCGTCATGGATTACATCCGCCAGTGGGGGCTGCAGGAGGGCACCGCCTGCACAGCCACCGCTGGCTCCTTGGGCACCCAAGGCCCAGGCGATGCGGTGCGCACCGTTCAAACCCCCAGTGGTGAAAGCCTGTGCCTCACCTTGCGCCAAGCCGAAATCCTGGATGCGGTGGTTGCGGGCCAATCGAACCGCGAAATCGCGCTGCGCGCCCACCTGTCCGAGGGCACGGTCAAGAACCACGTGTCGGCGCTGCTGCTCATGTTCGGCGTGCGCTCGCGGGCCCAGCTCATCAGCCGGCTGCGCTGATGGCCCCCACCACAAAGACCATCAGCATTGAAGAGCGCGTGCGCCGCGCGCAGATCGACGCACTGTTCGGCACCAACCGACGCGCGCGCTATGCAGAGATTTTGCTGGCCGTGGGCGTCACCGTTTTCTTCTCCTGGCGCACGGGCTCGCCCTGGGCGTGGCTCTGGCTGGCGCTGCGGGTCATCCAGTTTCTGCGCATCCGCACCACACGCGACTACCTGAAAGACCCCGACCGCCATGCCCGCAGTGCCATCTGGAGCCGGGGCTACGTGCGCGCCGTGGCCATCAACAGCGCGATCTGGGGACTGGCGCCGTGGATGGTGATGCCCACCGACGACATGTCGCTGCAATTGCTCATGATGCTGGTGATCCTGGGCATGGCCGCAGCGGGGGTGGCGTCGGTGGCCCCGCACTGGCCGGTGGTGCCTGCGCTCGTTCTGCCCATGGGACTGGGCCTGGCGTCAGCGCTGGCATGGCACACCGAGGCCACCAGCGGCTTCATGGCAGCCTGCTGCCTGCTTTATCTGTTTGCGCTGCTGGGCTTTGCGCGCCAGCAGCACCACTCGCTGGCCGAATCGTTCAAGGTGCGTTTTGAAAAGGAAGACCTGGCGGCCGCGCTGGAGCGGCAGGCGGCGATTGCAGAGCAGGCCAGCGCAGAGAAGACGCGGTTCTTTGCGGCGGCAAGCCACGACCTGCGCCAGCCGCTGCACGCCATCGGCCTGTTCGGCGCAGTGCTGGAGCGCGAACTGCGCGCGCATCCGCAGTACGAGACCGCCACCCGGCTTCTGCAAGCTGTGCAGGCCCTGGACAACTCGCTGGACGCGATGCTCGACGTATCGCGCCTGGACGCGGGCATCGTTGAGCCCACCATGGCGCCGCTGTCGCTCAACCCCCTTGTCCAGCGCCTGGGCCAGATGTTCATGGGCCGCGCCGACGAGCGCGGGCTGCAGCTGCGCGTGCGCGCCACGCAGCTGTGGGTGCAGTCCGATGGCGCGTTGCTGCAGCGCCTTCTGTCCAACCTGATCGACAACGCACTGAAGTACACCGAACGCGGCGGCGTGCTGGTCACCGCACGAGCGCGCGGCAGCGAGGTCTGGATCGATGTGGTGGACACGGGCACCGGCATTGCGCCCGAGCACCAGGAGCAGGTCTTTGCAGAGTTCTACCAGGTGGGCAACCCGGGGCGGGACCGGGCGCGCGGGCTGGGCATGGGCTTGTCCATCGTGCGGCGCCTGTCGCGGTTACTCGGCCACACGGTGCAGTTGCGCTCCTGGCCGGGGCGCGGCACCCGGGTGCGCATCGTGCTGCCGTCCGCCCAGCCGCCTGCGCACGCCGGTGCACTGCCCAGCCCGGCACCACGCATCCCGCACACGCCCCACCCTCTAGGCACGGCGCGCCTGCTGCTGGTAGAGGACGAGACCGCCATTGCGCAGGGCATGCAGGCCCTGCTGGGCACGCAAGGCTGGCACCTGGAACACGCGGCAACGCCCGAACAGGCGCATGAGTGCGTCCACCGCGCAATGGCGCAGGGCAGGCCGTTTGACGCGCTGATCTGCGACCTGCGCCTGACAGACGGTGCGGACGGGCTGGCGTTGGCGCTGGCGCTGCGCGCGGCCAGTGCGCGCGGTTTGCCCACGCTGCTGGTTACCGGCGAAACGGCCCCTGTCCCGCTGCAGCGCGTGCGCGAGGCGGGCCTGCCGGTGCTGTTCAAGCCCGTGGTGGCCCCCGCGCTCATCGATGCCATCAGCAGGCTGCTGCAGAGCCCGCACTGACGCCTTGCATCAGTGACTTTTGGCACTGGTGGAGCAGCGCCCTGGCGCTTACCTTCGCTCCCACATTTGCCGAAGGGAGCCCATGCGACGAATTACTGCCTGGCCCGCACTGCTGTGCATGGGCCTTCTTCTACCAGAGGCGCACGCCGCCACCTATCCCGGTGCAGGTGCCTGCAGCACCACCTTGCAGGCCTGTGTGGATGCTGCCGCGAGCGGCGACACGATTGAGCTCGCCACCAACACGCCCATCAACGAAATCGTGACCATCACGCGCGACCTCACGCTGACCGCGGCTGCGGGTTTCGAGCCGGCGGTGGACATGGTCATTGCCATGGCGGCGAACGACGACGTGCGCGTCACGGTGACGCACATGACCGGCGCGACGCGCCTTTTGGGGTTTCTGGACGGGGGCGGCGGCAACCTGGATTTCCTGGCCAGCAACAACCGCTTGGAGGGATGCCAGTCTGCCGCCGTGAGCCTGCGCTCCAACACCACGGGCGGCCCTTACGGGCGCGCATGGGGTTACTTCAATTTCAACACGCTCACGCAGACGGGCAACGACTGCGCGCCAGCCATCAGCGTCTCCGGCCAAGGCAACACCGCCGACTTTGGCGCCACCATCGGCAACAACACCATCGTCGCCAACGGCCTGGGGCAGAACAGCGCCATGGAACTTTACGCAGCCAACGCAGGCAACTTTGGCGCGCGGGTGGACCACAACACCATCCGTGGTACCAACTTCAACAAAGGCATCGAGCTGCGCAGCCAGCGCACGGAGACGCAAGTCACGGCCTACATCCTGAACAACCTGATCACAGGGCAGACATCGGTCTCCGGCGGGCCGGGCGCCCTGTCCGTGCAGGCCAGCGCCGGGTCCATCAATGCCACCGTGCTCTTCAACACGCTGGTGTTCAACAACATCGGGCTGAACGCGGGGGCCCACACCGACCAGGGCGGCAGCCTCACCGGGGTCCTGGCCAACAATGTGTTTGCCCACCACACGCAGTATGCGTTTGGGCTGGGCAGCGCCATTCCCGGGTTCGCAGAGGACTACAACCTGGTGTGGGACAGCCCCTTGCCGCCCGGCGTGCGGCCACTGGGCGCCCACACGCGCCTGGGCGACCCGGCTTTTGTGGATGCAGAGACGGGCAACTTCCGCCTCCTGGCAACGTCTGCGGCCATCGACAACGGGAATGCCGCCTACGCCACCGGCGTGGCCACCGTGACGCTCGACCTGGACAACCAGAACCGGGCGGTGCGGGAGGTGGACATGGGGGCCTATGAGTTCCAGGGTGTGCCCGCCGTACCGCCCGTGGTGCCGCCTGTCGGGCCACCGGGCAGTGGCACGCACGCCATCCCCGTGCTGGGAGCCCCTGCACTTGCTTTCACCAGCTTGCTGGCGGGCGCATGGGGCGCATTGCGACTGCGGCGACGCAGGCATCCGCAACCCCGCAGCAATTGCCCTACAACCCCCACCCGAGGTGAACCATGAAGCACAACAGCGTTTGTATTTCCTTGCGCGCGGCATCGATGCTGCTGGCCGCTGCCTTCACATGTCCCACCGCCATGGCAGATTGGGACCCCGTCATGGAGGCCAAGGAGCAGGCTGCGCGCGAAGCGGAAGCCCGCCAGGCAGCGGAACGCGAGCGCCAGAACCAGGCTTTGAAGAGCCAAGCCGAGGCCAAGTACTACCGCGGCGTTCTGGGCACGCAGGCCGCTGGAAAAAGCGATGCCGAGGTGATCCGCATGGGGCGGGAATGGAAGGCCAGAACAGAAAGGCAGGCCGGTGCGGCCCAGGCCGACTACACCGCTCGCTTCGGCGCGCAGGGCGAGCGCATCGGCGCTGCTGCTGCACGCGCCGAACGCCAGGCACCAGCGCGCCAGACACAGGCGGAAAATGCGATTCGCCAAGCCAGCGGAGGTAAGTACCAGCGCATGGAAGACCTGGCCAACCTGTCCGATGCAGAACTGGAAGCCTTGGCGCGCAACGCTGCGGGGCAGGGGTCGGCCCAGCGCAACAAGCCGTAGGTTCCAGGCGTTCGCGCGGTTTTTCTGCTGCGCGTGTCAGCGGATTCCGCCCACGTAGCGCGGCACCTCCGGAGCTGGTTCGGGCGGCTGCGGGGCAGGCCGCTGCCGCGCAGCTTGCGTGGCCTGCGTCGCCATGTCCAGCAAAGGGCGGCGGGGCGCCACAGGCGCCGCGTGCAGCGCCTGCTCCAGGCGGGCTGCCCAGTCGGCCAACTCCGGCACGTTGTCTTCCACGGCATGCTGGCGCGCGAAGCGCACGATTTCGCTGGCGTAGTCAACGTTCACCGCCATCCATTCGGTGTCGGTCACACGCCCCGTCTTGCGGCGCAAAAGCACGTGCAGGTGGGCGGCGATGGCAAGCTTGTCGGTGTCTGCTGACATGGCGTCATCATCCTTTCAACTGCCCAGACGCTCCCGGTGCTGGGCGATGTCCAGACCTGTCTGCTCGCTTTGTTCGTCCACGCGCAGGCCGGCCACAAAGTGGGTGATCCAGAGCAATGCAGCGGTTACCACCAGGCTGTAGGCCATGACGGCGCCCACACCGATGGCCTGCGTGAGGACGCTGCCGCTGACGCCGCCCACCGTTCGGCTGGCTAGCGCGCCCGTGAGCAACGAGCCCACGATGCCGCCGATGCCATGCACGCCAAAGACGTCCAGCGAATCGTCAGCGCGCAACAGGCGCTTGAGCCCTGTGGCACCCCAATAGCAGGCCAGGCCCGCCACGAGGCCAATCACCACCGCGGACCGCAGCGTGACGAATCCTGCCGCAGGCGTGATGGCCACCAGCCCGGCCACGAGCCCCGAGCACAAACCCAGCAGCGACGGCCGGCCCCGCACCACCCATTCGCCCAGCATCCACGACAACGCACCCGCGGCGGCGGCCAGGTGCGTCACAGCCATGGCAAGTCCGGCCCGGCCGTCGGCAGCCACGGCCGAACCCGCGTTGAAGCCAAACCAACCCACCCACAGCAGGCCCGCGCCCGCCATGGTGAAGCCCAGGTTGTAGGGTTCGAACGGCTCCTTGCCATAGCC
>JBCNOJ010000215.1:0-8269 GCA_039593925.1 Acidovorax sp. | reverse complement strand
GCTCCCGCCAAAAAGGCTGTAGCAGCGAAGAAGGCTGCGCCTGCCAAGAAGGCAGCAGCACCGGCAAAGAAGGCCGCTCCCGCCAAGAAGGCTGTAGCAGCGAAGAAGGCAGCTCCTGCAAAGGCGCCTGCCAAAAAGGCTGCGCCCGCCAAGAAAGCCGCCAAGGCCCCTGCCCCTGCGGCCGCAGCAGCGCCTGCAGCACAGACCACGCTCAACCCCCAGGCAGCGTGGCCTTTCCCAACGGGCAGCAAGCCCTGATCTCAGCGCCTCTGGCGCCCAGCCCGGCATTTCGATGCCGGGCTTTTTTTATGGGAAGCCCGCGCTCACTGCTATCAACAAAAGAGCGCCCCGCGCTCATCCATACTCATTTTCAAGCACAAAGGGTCTGAAACCCTTTAGGGAAAAGCGCAAGACGCTCTCAATATGAGAGCATCCTGCACTATGCAGGCGTGAAATCGAGCGTGTAGTTCTGGGGCCCGCGCTGGGCAATCTTGAGCGCCCCAACCCGGTTGCCAAGCTCTGCGCACCGCACCAGGGGCCATCCCTTTTCAAGCCCAAAAAGCAGCGCACCGCGCCATGCATCGCCACAACCCGTGGGGTCCACCACCGCCGCGGGCGCAATCGCGGGCACGTGCGTTTTCTGGCCATCCACCCACACTTCGCAGCCGTCTGCGCCCAGCGTGACCACCAAGCCACGCACCTTGCGCGAGATGTCTTCCAGCGACCAGCCGGTGCGGTCGCACAGCATCTTGCCTTCGTAGTCGTTGACGGTGACCCACGAGGCCTGCTCGACAAACGCCGCCAGCTCCTCGCCGTTGAACATGGGAAGCCCCTGGCCAGGATCGAACACAAACGGAATGCCCGCCGCCACAAACTGGGCGGCGTGCTGAAGCATGGCATCTCGCCCGTCAGGGGCAATGATCCCCACAGCCACAGAGGCATCGCCGGCGCTGATCTGGTTGGCATGTGCCTGCATCATGGCGCCAGGGTGGAAGGCGGTGATCTGGTTGTTGTCCCGGTCGGTCATGATCATGGCCTGGGCGGTGTAGGTGTCTTGCACCTGGCCCACATGGCGCGCGCTGATCCCCAGGGTCTCCAGGCGCTGCAGATAGTCCGCCCCATCGCTGCCAAGCATGGCCATGGGCAAGGGCTCGCCACCCAGCAGTTTCAGGCTGTAGGCGATGTTGCCTGCGCAGCCCCCAAAATCGCGGCGCAACGATGGCACGAGAAACGACACGTTCAGAATGTGCAACTGGTCCGGCAGGATCTGTTCTGCAAACCGGCCCTCAAAAGTCATGATGGTGTCGAACGCCAAAGAACCACAAATGATGGCAGCCATATCGGATTTAAAAAGTGAGGTGGGTGGAAATTCAATGCACGCAGGGGCGACGCAGTCAAGGTAGAGCGGCGAAGCGGCTTGGCGGCGTGTTCATGGATAGAAGGCCAGCAGCCGGTATCCGGCCACGCGCGCACCGCCCGTGGTGACGATGACGGCCACCGAAGCACTCCATTCGCCGCGCGCGGGCAGCTCCGCTGGTGCAGCCAGGTCGGTGGGCAACAGCACTCGCCGCAGCACCGGTTGGTCCTGGGCGTCCGTCAGCGTCAGCTCTACCGCTGGCATGGCCAGCGGCAGGCCGGACTGGTTCTTCATGGTGATCGCCAACTGGTAGCTGTCGCCCCGCGCTTTGTTGAAGGACGAGCTGTCGATGACAACGTCTGCAATCTGGCGAGGCGGCGCAATCTCGCAGCGCAACGGCTCGCACAACTTCACCAGCCATGGGCGCACGCGCGGGTCCATGGCAGCGATGCGGTCGCGCTCCTGCACCGCCACCTGCAACGCCAGCCCGGCAAGCGACACCAGGGCCACCAGCAAAAGCACGCCACGCACCCACCGCTGGCGCCAGAAGGCCTTGCGGCGCGCGGCACGCACAAAACTGACCTCATTGACGGAATCTGCCACGGCGTCATCGTCGTCGTCCGCGCCCTGCGCCTGCTCGGATCTGCGCGGCCCGCCGCGCAATACAGCGGCTACAGAGTCATCCGCAACCAAGGTGAGCGCATCCGGCTCTTCCCCTTGCACCTCCAGCGCATCTTTCAGTGCAGGGGATGCTTCTGCGGTGGCAGATGCCTCAGGCGCAGGCACAGCCAAGGACGGCGCATTTTCGGCACCGGAACCCGGCGTGCGCCGAAGCCGCCTTGGCACTTCACCCGCCGCCGCTGTTGGCGTTGAAGAGATGGAAGCCTCGTCGAGCGCCGGGAAAGAGATGTCCGGAATCTCAGCGAGCGTTGGTGCTGGCCCGCCAGAACCTTCTGTTTGCAGCAGGTCCTCGGGCCATTCGGAATCCGGCAGGTCGGCCACAGGAAGTTCATAGCCACCCGGCACCGGGGGGGCTGGTGGCGGCGCCGCGGAGACGGCAGGAGCGCCCTCCTCCTCAGACTGCACGTTTGCAGAGGGCACCCCAGTGAAAGCGTGCTGCGAAGGCGCCGCCTGCGACGATGGCAACGATTTCCGGGACAGCTCGAGCGGATCAAAAGGCTCAGGCGAGCGCAGCGCATCCAGGGCACTGAGCGCCTCCAAATCATCCAGCGACGCAGGCACCGTGTCTACGAAGGAGGGTGGGTCTTCGACCTCTTCGTAGGTGGACTCTTCTGCTGGTTCTTGCTGCTGATTCTGGGCTGGAGCCACCAACGGGGCCGGTGGTGATTCAGCGAGCCCTGGCCGCATCGGCGGTGGCATGCGCCACGCAAAGGGCGCCGCAGCTTCCAGGCCCACGCCATCGGCCATGTCTGCGTGCGCACCTGCCGTGAGAAAGGCAGGCACCGCCGGCGTAGGTACGTCCATCACAGATGGATGTGACACCGCCGTTGGCGCAAAGGTAGACGGCGTCTGATGGGGAACAGTTGCCGGAGGCGGAGGTACTACCTGCCGCGGCGGCGGTGCCACGGGCGCAGCAGGCGGTGGTGCACCCCAGGCACGCCCTTCGTCGGATGCTCGCGCCACCGGTGACGGGGGCGGCTTGACGTCGGTGAGCGACACATCCGGCAACAGCGCCGGGGGCGCGGAGGGCAGCAAATGGGCCGAAGCATCGAACACTTCCTTGCATTGGCCGCAGCGCACCCATCCTTCCGATATGCGCAATTGGTCTGCCACCACCTTGAAGGAGGTAGCGCAGGACGGGCAGCGAGTGATCTGGCTCATCAGCGGGCGATTGTAGGGACCGCGCCGCCGCCCAGAGCCCGGCGCGTGAGCTGGGCCGGCATGCGCGGGCTCAGCGCTGGGCTGTCATCAAGATCCAGCCCTCTTCGGTGTCAGCCACCTCCAGCCGGACCCAAGGTGCGTAAGCTTCTTTCAACTCGTCGGCCTGGCGCTCCAGAATGCCTGCCAGCACCAGATGGCCGCCGGGGGCCACATGCGCACACAGCAATGGCGCCAGCACGCGCAGCGGCGTGGCCAGGATGTTGGCCAACACGGTCTGGTACTCGCCACGCGCCTTGTCTGGCAGGCCGGCACTCAGTTGCACCTCGTTGGCCTGCGCGTTCTGGGCCGTGGATTCAACGGCGGCGGGGTCGATGTCCACCGCGTCAATATCGGTCGCTCCAAACTTGGCAGCACCGATCGCCAGAATGCCCGAGCCGCATCCATAGTCCAGCACCCGGCCCAGCGGGTTGCCCGAACCCGGCTGCACGGCCCCGTTGCGGGCAATCCAGCGCAGGCACATGCGCGTGGTGGGATGTGTGCCGGTACCAAAGGCCAAGCCCGGGTCCAGGCGGATGCTGCGCACGGCCTGTGCGGGCAGTTCGTGCCAAGTGGGCACGATCCAGAAATCGGGGGTGATGTCCACCGGTGCGAACTGCGACTGCGTGAGCCGCACCCAGTCCTGCTCAGCCACCTGCGCCACACCCAGCACCTGGCAGCCCACGAAAAAGTCCTGTACCACCAGCAGTTGCTCCGCCTCGCGCGCTGCCGCCTCCGTGGGAAACAGCGCCACCACGCGGCTGCGTTGCCACCCGTCCTTGGGTGGCGGCATGCCAGGCTCTCCGAACAGCGCTTGCTCGGCGTCGGTCTGGGCGTCGGCGTCTTCCACCGACACCGAAAGCGCACCCAGCGCATCCAGTGCATCACTGACTGCTTCGATACTGTCTTCCGGGCACATCAGGCTCAACTCAAACATAGGCGCCTCTCAGAAAAAATGAAATGCTGACCCCCGTCGCCAGAGGCCAGCATCAGAACGAACAATTACCGATCAAGCAACAGCCCGGCACACACCACGGCCATTGAAAAAGGCACAGACCTCGCCAACGACCGCCGCGCAGGGGCCGCCCCGCCGCGCTGGCGGTGTCCTCCTTTCCGAACTACGCAGCAGTTCGAGAGAAGGGGGAAGGCGCGAAGCGACTCAGCGGGTTGCCCCGTGCCTAGCGCTTGTGCTGCGACAGCCACTCTTCCAGATAGTGGATGTTGGTACCGCCGGCCATGAACTTGGCGTCCACCATCAGCTCGCGGTGCAGCGGCACGTTGGTGTTGATGCCCTCGATCACGGTTTCGGACAGCGCCGTGCGCATGCGGGCCAAAGCCTGCTCGCGCGTGTCACCGTGCACGATGATCTTGCCGATCATTGAGTCATAGTTGGGCGGCACGAAGTAGTTGGTGTAGGCGTGGGAGTCCACGCGCACGCCCGGGCCGCCGGGTGGATGCCAGGTGGTGATGCGCCCAGGCGAAGGGATGAATTTGTACGGGTCTTCCGCGTTCACCCGGCACTCGATGGCATGGCCGCGGATTTCGATCTGGCGCTGGGTGAAAGGCAGCTTCTCGCCAGCCGCCACCATGATCTGCGTCTTCACGATGTCCACGCCCGTGATCAGCTCGGTCACGGGGTGTTCCACCTGCACGCGGGTGTTCATTTCGATGAAGTAAAACTCACCGTTCTCGTACAGGAACTCGAAGGTGCCTGCACCACGGTAGCCGATCTTTTTGCAGGCCGCCACGCAACGCTCGCCGATCTTCTCGATCAGCTTGCGCGGGATGCCCGGGGCTGGCGCCTCTTCAATCACCTTCTGGTGGCGGCGCTGCATGGAGCAGTCGCGCTCGCCCAGATAGACGGCGTTGCGGTGCTTGTCGGCCAACACCTGGATTTCGATGTGGCGCGGGTTCTGGAGAAACTTCTCCATGTACACCGCCGGATTGCCGAACGCGGCACCCGCTTCGGCCTTGGTCATCTGCACGGCATTGACCAGAGCGGCCTCGGTGTGCACCACACGCATGCCACGGCCGCCGCCGCCGCCTGCGGCCTTGATGATCACCGGGTAACCGATGGCCTTGGCGATGCGGCGGATCTGCACCGGGTCGTCCGGCAGCTCGCCCTCAGAGCCGGGCACACAGGGCACGCCCGCGCGGATCATGGCCTGCTTGGCCGAGACCTTGTCGCCCATCGTGCGGATGTTGTCGGGGGTAGGGCCGATGAACTGGAAGCCGCTCTTTTCCACGCGCTCGGCAAAGTCCGCGTTCTCGGACAGGAAGCCGTAACCGGGGTGGATGGCTTCAGCGTCGGTCACCTCGGCAGCCGAGATGATGGCGGGCATGTTCAGGTAGCTCAGCGGCGAGGGGGCTGGCCCGATACACACCGCTTCTTCGGCCAGCTTGACGTACTTGGCGTCGCGGTCGGCTTCGGAATACACCATCACAGCCTTCACGCCCAGCTCTCGACAGGCGCGCTGAATGCGAAGGGCGATTTCGCCGCGATTGGCGACCAGAATCTTCTTGAACATGAGCGCCTTATTCGATGACGAACAGCGGTTGTCCGTATTCGACCGCCTGGCCGTTCTCACCCAGGATGCGGGTGACCGTGCCAGACTTGTCCGCTTCGATTTCATTGAGGATCTTCATGGCCTCAATGATGCAGATGGTCTCGCCTTCCTTGACCTGGCTGCCCACTTCCACGAACGCCTTGGCGCCAGGGCTGGAGGAGCGGTAGAAGGTCCCCACCATGGGCGACTTGACGATGTGGCCTGCAGGGGCGGCTGCGGCAGCAGCAGCGGGTGCGGGCAACTCGGCCACAGGCGCGGCAGCCGCTGGGGCGGGTGCTGCCGCTGGCTGCACCGGGGCGGGAACATACTGCTGAACCACCGCACCACCACTCTTGACGATGCGGACCTTGCCCTCGGCCTCTGTGATTTCGAGTTCGGAAACGTTCGACTCGGAAACAAGGTCGATCAGGGTTTTGAGTTTTCGCAGATCCATGAAAGCTCCAACGGCTATAAAACTGAATAGGGCGCGAATTTACTCCAATTTCACCCTATCGCAGCCATCGACCCGCAATTTTCATGATCTCCGGAAGGACAAACTTCGAAACATGGAAGAATGTTTAGAAGCAGATAGCAGCAGATAGCGCTCGCAAGCTCAGCCCAACGGGGCCCACTGCTGCAAATCCTGCGGCGTGATCTGGCCCATTTTACGATGCAGCACTTGCCCTGCTCCACCGAGCACCACTGTAAACGGCAGGCCGCCAGTAAGGTTACCCAACGAACGGCCGAGGTCTGTACCGCCCAGTCCCGCGAGTCCGACCGGGAAGTCCAATGGGATGCGCTGCAGAAATTTGCGCACGGCAGAGGGCTGATCAATCGCCAGCCCCAGAACCTGCCAACCCTTGGGCGACTGCTCACGGTAGAACGCATTGAGCATGGGCAACTCTTCCACACACGGTGGACACCAGGTGGCCCAGAAGTTGAGCAGCAAGGGTTTGCCAGCCAACGATTGCATGGACAGCGACCCGCCCTCAGGCCTGTCGAATTCCATGCCCCACAGTGCCTGCTCGGCGCCAGGCTCCATTGCATGCGGCTGAAACTTCCACCATGCCAAGCCTGCTCCACCGAGTGCCGCCGCGCCGGCTACCCCCGCATACAACAGGCGGCGGCGCGGAACTGACGGCGTGGCTGCAGACGCTTGGCCAGAAGGAAGTGCAGGATCGGAAGAGTGATCAGCGGGATGGGTCATTGGGAATCAGTCTCTTGAAGCAAGCGGCGCACAGCGGCCAGGTCGCCGCGCGGCGTGCGGCCTTGAGCGTCGGGGCGCAGGGCGCCGCGCACGTCGTCCAGGTCGTAAATCATCAGGTGCACGCCAATCATCTCGGACAGCTCGGGACACAGGCTGCTCAGGCTCAAGGCTTCCACCTGCTGGCCATTAAAACCCGTGACTGTGCGGGGTTCGTAATCCACATGGTGGTCGATGAGCGCTATTTCTGCAGATTTGGGGTCATCACAAAACAACTGCAGATAGATGTCAGACAGGCGGGTGGCAGTGCCATGCCACACGGCACCTGCCAAGTGGGGTCGAAACGCCTCCATGCGGACCATCCACACCAGGGCCAACTGCCGCAGCGCGCGCAACTCGCGCGGCTGCGTGTCGGCGCAGAAGATCTGGATGTATTCGCGAACAGCAGCTTCAACGCGGTCGTTGTCGGGCAGCGGCGTGCGGGCAGGCAACCCCATTTCACGCACGGCACGGCGTTTGGCCGGGCCCCATTCCAGGCCCTCCTCCACCACCAGACGGGCTGTGGTGTGGGCGATTTCGTCGCTCAACGATGTGTGCATGGAAGTGGTGGTCAGTGGGCCAGAACAGAGGCTGCATTGTGGCGCCATCCTTGGGCACGGGCCACGGCATCCCCCCACTTCCGGTCGGGCAGCCGGTCCATTGGCCATGGCCAAACTTTAAATTTGATAGCTGCCAGCGCTTGCTGGTAAAGCGCTAGAAGCCAATTTGGTTCAAATTTTGGCCCTCAAAAGGCCCGCTTAGAATCTGCGCCCATGCACATACATATCTTGGGGATCTGCGGCACCTTCATGGGCGGGCTGGCCGCGTTGGCACGCGAGGCGGGCCACCGCGTGACGGGGTGCGACGCGGGCGTCTACCCCCCCATGAGCGACCAGCTCCTGGCGCTGGGCATCGACCTCATCGAAGGGTATGGCGCTGACCAGATGTCGCTGAAGCCAGACATGTTCGTGATCGGCAACGTGGTCAGCCGCGCACGCCTGGCCGATGGCACGCCGAAATTCCCGCTGATGGAAGCCATCCTGGACGCTGGCGCGCCCTACACCAGCGGCCCCCAATGGCTGGCCGAGTATGTGCTGCAGGGCCGACATGTGCTGGCGGTGGCCGGCACCCATGGCAAGACCACCACCACCTCCATGCTGGCGTGGGTTCTGGAAAGCGCGGGGCAGCAGCCCGGATTTCTCATCGGCGGCGTGCCGCTGAACTTCGGGGTCTCAGCACGGCTGG
>JBCNOJ010000214.1:0-8350 GCA_039593925.1 Acidovorax sp. | reverse complement strand
ATGCCGGTGCGATGCTCGAACGCCTGGACGACAAGCGCCGCACCGAACTGGGCCGCGCCGTGGGGTTCGAGCCGCCGCAAACCACACACCTGTTGGCTGCCGTGGACAAGGCGCTGGAGCTGGACGCGAGATCGCCTGTGCGCCAAATGCTGCTGGAGTGCGCGGCCCGCTACCTAGCCCGCGAGCTGCACGAAGGCAAGCCCGTGGACCCGGTGGCCCGCTTCCACCTGGGCAACGGGGCTCGGGTGGAGCGCCTGAATTGGGCGGGTGACCCGTCCAGCAAGGGGTTAAAACAATCGTATGGGCTCATGGTGAACTACCTGTACGACATCAAGCGCATCGACAAGCACCGCAGCTTGCTCGCGCAGGGCAAGGTGCCGGTGTCGGGGGACATCGACAGCTTGTGCCGCGACTGAATGGCCATGCAAGGGAGACTGAGCTGCGACTGACTTGAGATGGACGACGCCGGCGGACAGGCACGCCATTCGGCCCGTCATCTTGCACCGCTACCATGGGTTTCCGATCACGGGCCTGCGGCAGGGGGGCAAGGTGCCACGAAGCCGGGTAGGTGGGCCGCTTGCTGATTATTTTTTACAACGACGACAGGAGACAAAGCAATGACGAAAGAAACGCAAATCCAGCGCCGACAGGTGTTGCTGGGCGCTGCCGCGGCGGGCCTGGGTTTGGCCGGTGGCAGCAGTGCCAGTTGGGCGCAGGGCGCCGCAGGCTGGCCCACCAAGCCGGTGAATCTGGTGGTGCCGTTCCCAGCGGGCGGCGGCACCGATGCATTTGCGCGGCCGCTGGCAGCGCAGTTCTCCAAGGCCACGGGCAAGACGCTGGTGATCGACAACCGTGGCGGTGCGGGCGGCACCGTGGGCGCCAGTTTTGCCTCCAAGGCCGCGCCAGACGGCTACACCCTGTTCATGGGCGCCGTGCACCATGCGATTGCGCCATCGATGTACCCCAAGCTCGACTACGACATCGAGAAGGATTTCATCCCGCTGTTCCTGCTGGCCAACGTGCCCCAGGTGGTGGTGGTCAACCCCAAGGCCGTGCCGGTGGCCAACTTCCAGCAGTTCATGGACCACGTCAAGCGCAACCCCGCCAAGCTCAACTACGCATCGGCTGGTGCGGGCACCTCGCACCATCTTGCGGGCGAACTGTTCAAGCAGCAAACCGGCACTTTCATCACCCACATTCCCTACCGCGGCGCGGGTCCTGCGCTGCAGGATCTGATCGGTGGACAGGTGGACATGATGTTCGACGGCCTGGGCTCTTCGGCCACGCACATCAAGGCGGGCCGTATCAAGGCGCTCATGGTGTCTGGCCCCAAGCGCAACCCCGCTTTTCCCGATGTGCCCTGCGCTTCGGAAGTGGGCTTGCCCGACTACACGGTGACCACCTGGTACGGGCTGTGGGCTCCCAAGGGAACCCCGGCAGACATCCAGGCGCGCATCGTGGAAGAAGTGCGCAAGCTGGGCGGGGCCGAAGAGCTCAAGACCATCTGGGCCAACAACGGTGCGGATTACGGCGGCCTGACCCAGCAGCAGTTTGCGGGCATGGTGAGCAGTGAAGTGAAGCGCTGGGCGGCCGTGGTGAAGGCGTCTGGCGCAAAACTCGATTAACACCCGAGACGGCGCAAACAACCCCGCCATGCCCGCTCGTTCCACAGAAGCCCACACCGTCGTTGTTGCAAATGCGCGCCATAGCCAGTGCCATGGCTGCGCTTTGCGCCTAGACGGAGCGCGCTTGTGCGGCACGCTCGGGCACGCCGGACTTGTCAGCGTCGTCAGCGCTTTGCGCCTTCCCCTGAAGGGGGACGCCACCCGTGGCCCGGCAAAGCCGGTTCCACGGCGGCACTGGAGGTGGCGCCGCGCAGGTGGGTGCGATGTGAGCGTGAACGGGGGATGTGACGGGATGGGGTACCAAGATGCCGGGTGAAGTGTTGATGAATGTTCCCGAGCGCGGGCTGGTGCAGGTCACGCTGCGCCACGACGGGCGGCTCAATGCCATGTCGCGCGCCATGTGGCGGCAGCTGCAGTTGGTGTTTGAGGGCATTCAGCGCAGCAGCGATGCGCGCTGCGTGCTGATTGCGGGGGAGGGCGGCGCCTTCTGCGCAGGCGGCGATATTTCCGAATACCCCGATTTCCGTTTTGACGTGGCGGCCCTGCGCGACTTTCATGAGAACGATGTGTGGGGCGGGCTCAGTGCCATGCTGGCTTGCGACGTGCCCATCGTGGCCCACATCGAAGGCGCCTGCATGGGCGCCGGGGTGGAGATCGCCAGTTGCTGCGACATCCGCATTGCAGGCCAGTCGGCGCGTTTCGGCGCGCCCATCGCCAAACTGGGCTTTCCCATGGCTCCGCGCGAGGCGCAACTGGTGGCCGGCGCGGTGGGCGATGTCACTGCGCGGCAAATGCTGTTGGAGGCAGCCACCTTCAGCGCCGCCGACATGCTGGCGCGTGGCTTCTTGAGCCGTGTGGTGGCCGGTGACCAGGTGGCCGCTGAGGCCCGCGCCAGCGCACTGCGCGTGGCCGCGTTGGCCCCTCAGGCTGCCCGCATGAACAAGCAGACATTGAGAGCACTAAAAATGCCTCCAGCGCTTGATGAGCAAGCGCAAGCAGCTATCAAAAACAGAGTCATCGGTGCCCCAGACCCTTACGCCTACGCCGACAGCGCCGAACACCGCGAAGGCATTACCGCGTTCCTTGAAAAGCGCGCCCCGGTGTTCTTTTGAAGCCAGCGCGGCTCCCACACCTTGGTCCCGAATCTTTGATCTGAATCTTTGATCTGGATCTTTTGCAACCAGCACTTGCCCATTGAACTGACATGAGCTCAACCAACCTTTTCAGCGCGCTGCGCGCCGCCTTTCCTGCAGACCTGTCCAGCACTGCGGTGGAAACCACTGCGCCCGACGGCGCACCGCTGTTCTACACCTGGGGCGACCTGGACCGCGCCAGCGCCCGCATGGCCAACCTGCTCGCGTCGCTGAAGTTGCCCGAAGGCAGCCGCGTGGCTGTGCAGGTCGAAAAGTCGGTGGAAGCCATGGTGCTGTATCTGGCCACACTGCGCGCGGGCTATGTGTTCCTGCCGCTCAACACCGCCTACCAAAGCGCCGAGATCGAGTATTTCATCGGCAACGCCGAGCCGGGCGTTGTGGTGTGCACGCCCGGCAACTTTGGCTGGGTGAGCAAGATCGCCTTCACACAAGGCACGCAGCATGTGTTCACGTTGGGGGACGACCGCACTGGCAGTCTGCTGGAGCGCGCCGCGCACCACAGCGATGTGCACACGCCCGTGACCAAGTCGGCCGATGATCTGGCCGCAATCCTCTACACCAGCGGCACCACCGGCCGCAGCAAGGGCGCCATGCTCACGCACGGCAACCTGCTGTCGAACGCGCAGGTGCTCAAGGACTACTGGGGCTGGAAACCTGGCGACGTGCTGATCCATGCGCTGCCCATCTTCCACGTGCACGGCCTGTTCGTGGCCATCCACGGCGCGCTCATCAACGGCAGCAAGATGATCTGGTTCTCCAAGTTCGACCCCAAGGCCGTGCTGGCCGCCATGCCGCGCGCCACGGTCTTCATGGGCGTGCCCACGCTGTACGTGCGTCTGCTGGCCGAAGCTGGGCTGAACAAAGAGGCGACAAAAAACATGCGCCTGTTCATTGCCGGCTCCGCGCCGCTGCTCATCGAGACCTTCACCGAATGGCAGCAGCGCACAGGCCACACCATTCTGGAGCGCTACGGCATGAGCGAGACCATCATGCTGACGAGCAACCCCTATGCGGCCGATACGCGCCACAAGAGCCAGACCGAGCGGCGTGGTGCCACCGTGGGCTTCCCGCTGCCGGGCGTGGGCCTGCGCGTGGTGGACGATGCGGGCAAGGCGCTGCCCGTGGGCGAGATTGGCAACATCCAGGTCAGAGGTCCGAACGTGTTCAAGGGCTACTGGCGCATGCCCGAGAAAACGGCGGAGGAATTCACGGCCGACGGCTGGTTCAAGACCGGTGACGTGGGCAAGGTCGATGAGCGCGACTACGTGAGCATTGTTGGCCGCAGCAAGGACCTCATCATCAGCGGCGGCTACAACGTCTATCCCGCAGAGATCGAGGGCTACATCAACGAAATGCCCGGCGTGGCCGAAAGCGCACTGGTGGGCGTGCCGCACCCTGACTTTGGTGAAGTGGGCGTGGCGGTGGTCATCCCCAAACCGGGCGCCAGCCTGAACCCGGATGCCATCGTGGCGCAGCTCAAGTCGCAGCTTGCCAACTTCAAGATTCCCAAAAAGTGCTTCGTGGTGCCCGAACTGCCCCGCAACACCATGGGCAAGGTGCAGAAGAACCTGCTGCGCGAACAGCACAAGGCGCTGTTCGTTTAACTCTTATTTTGATAGCTGCTGGCGCTTTCAGGATAAGCGCTAGAGGCTGTTTTGATCTGCAATCGGAAGATGAAGCCGTCTTCCAAGCGCTCGCGTCCACCTGCGGCCGCCGTGGACCGGTTTTGCCCGCCCAACGGTCGCGTTGGCCGTGGGGGGCAGTCGCCGCAGGCGGATCGGGGGAGATCTACCTCAACACCAGCACGGGAATGTGCGAATGCGTCAGCACATGCTGCGTTTCGCTGCCCAGCAGCAGGCGCTTGATGCCCTTGCGGCCGTGCGAGGCCATCACGATCAGGTCGCACTTGTGCTTTTTGGCTGCAGAGATCACGGCCTCGGCCACGAGGTCTGACTTGGCCACGACAGCTTTCACGCCCACGCCTTGGGCGACACCTTGGGTTTTCACTGCGTCCACCATGGCCTGGGCTGCCGTGCTCCACTGGGCTTCGATGCGCTGGACGTCGGTGGCGTCCACGGGCATGCCGCCTTCGAAGTAGCTGCGCGGATAGCGGGGCACCACCTTCAAGGCCACTACGCTGGCGCCAGAGAGCGCCGCCAGCGACAGGCCATGCTCCACGGCCTTGGCTGACAAGGGAGACCCATCGGTCGCGATCAGGATGCGTTTGTACATAAAAGGCTCCTCAAAGTGATGGAAGAAGCTTAGGATGATTCAAGTCCCGGGGCTTGATCCAGGTCAATGTGCCTGCTGGTCCCCAACGATAGGCTTGAACCATGTCAATGTTTCGACCCGATGCGCTGGCGGAGCCCGCCGCGCAGGAGCCTGATCCGACGCCAGGCGCAGAGCCTGCTGCGCAGTTCTCTACGCAGGCGGTGCTGCTGGACGATCCCCACGAGTGGTCTGCATTTGGCAGGCCCTGTTCTCCCACCGAGCCGGTCACCAGCGCCTGGGATTCGCAGGTCGTGCTGGAGGGCATGCACTGCGCAGCCTGTGCCCTCACCATCGAAGACGCCTTGCGCGCCGTGCCTGGCGTGCAGCAGGCTGAGGTGAGCGCCGCCACGCGCCGCGCGCGCGTGGTGTGGCAGCCGGGGCAGGTGCTGCCCTCGCAGTGGATGGCCGCGGTGCAAAAGGCGGGCTACCGCGCCATGCCCGCCATGGACGCTTTTGCGCGCGAGCAACGCCAGCGGGAGAACCGCCGTGCGCTGTGGCGCTGGCTGGTGGCGGGCTTTTGCATGATGCAGGTGATGATGTACGCGTGGCCCGCGTATGTGGCGCAGCCGGGTGATCTCTCGGGCGAGATGGAGCAACTCTTGCGCTGGGCTTCATGGGTCATCACGCTGCCCATGGTGGTGTTTTCATGCGGGCCGTTTTTCTCCAGTGCGCTGCGCGACATCCGCCTGCGCCGCGTCAGCATGGATCTGCCGGTGGCGCTGGGCATGGCCATCACCTTCGTGGTCAGCACGGCGGGCACGTTCGACCCGAGCGGCATCTTTGGCAAGGAGGTGTATTACGACTCCCTGACCATGTTCGTGTTCTTCCTGCTCACCGGCCGCTGGCTGGAGCTGCGCCTGCGTGACCGCACCGCGGGCGCGCTGGAGGCCGTGATGAACCGCCTGCCCGACAGCGTGGAGCGGCGCGCGGCCGACGGCAGCTTTGTGCGCGTGGCCACGCGCCGCGTGGCGGTGGGCGACACCATCCGTGTGCTGCCGGGCGAGGCGTTTCCGGCCGATGGCCGCATCACGCTGGGCGATACGCATGCCGACGAAGCACTGCTGACCGGCGAGTCCACGCCTGTGCCGAGACCCTTGGGGAGCACCGTGACGGCCGGCAGCTACAACCTGCAGGCGCCGGTCGAAGTGCAGGTGGAGGGCACCGGTGCGCAGACCCGTTTTGCGCACATCGTGGCCTTGATGGAAAGCGCATCGCTGCAAAAGCCGCGCTTGGCGCAACTGGCCGACCGCATTGCGCGCCCTTTCCTGGTGGCCGTGCTGGTCGCGGCCGCGCTGGCCGCTGTTTACTGGTGGCCGTCAGACCCGGGGCACGCACTGATGGTGGCAGTGGCTGTGCTGATCGTCACTTGCCCTTGCGCGTTGTCGCTGGCCACGCCGGTGGCGATGCTCACCGCGGCGGGCACGCTGGCGCGCCATGGCGTGCTGGTGCGCAACCTGCAGGGGCTGGAGGCGTTGGCCCGTGTGGACACCATGGTCTTCGACAAGACCGGCACGCTGACCCGCGATGGCATGGCACTGCAGTCCATCCAACTGGCGTCTGAAGAGGGCGAGGCGCTGGGGTATGCGGCAGACGAAGCGCTGTCGCTGGCTGCCGCGCTGGCCCGCCAATCCATGCACCCGGCGTCGCGCGCTCTGGTGGCCGCAGCCCGGGTGGTCGATGCGCGCTGGGAGGTGTCCCGACTGCAAGAGGATGCCGGCCGAGGCCTGGTTGCACATGTGGTGGACCGCACCGGTGTACACGGCCCCTGCACTGTGCGGCTGGGCTCTGCGGCCCATGCGGGTGTGGCATCGCAGTCTGGCGGCGCTGCGCTGCAGGTAGTGTTGTCCGTGTCGCGCGATGCTGTGCCGAACCTGCCTGCGGCTGCGGACCTAACCAGCGGCCGGATGATTGAACTGGCACGGTTCGACCTGGTGGAGCATCTGCGCACCGAGGCGCCTGCCACCGTCAGCGCTTTGGCCGATGCAGGGGTGGCTGTGCACCTGCTGTCGGGCGACCGCGTGGGCGCTGTGCAACGTGTGGCCCAGCAGGCGGGCATTGCGCAGACGCAGGGCGAATGCACCCCGCAGGGCAAGCTGGAAGCGCTCCAGGCCTTGCAGTCCAATGGCCATCAGGTGGCGATGGTGGGTGATGGTTTGAACGACGGGCCCGTGCTGGCAGGCGCCCATGTGTCTTTTGCTTTTGGCCGTGCGGTGCCGCTCGCCCAGTCGCAGGCTGATTTTGTGGTGCTGGGCGACAGCCTGGCACTGGTGCCGCAAACCATGCTGCTGGCACGCCGCACGCTGCGTGTGGTGCGCCAGAACCTGTGGTGGGCGGCGGGCTACAACGCGCTGTGTGTGCCTTTGGCGGTGGTGGGCTGGATGCCTGCCTGGCTGGCCGGGCTGGGCATGGCGCTGAGTTCGCTGCTGGTGGTGGTCAACGCAGCGCGCCTGGCGCGTGATCTACCGGCGCTGCCTGGGGTGCCCGACTCGGCGAATGGCGCGGCTGCGCGCGCGGATGCGCTGCCTGCTCAAGGGCCGGGTTCGCCGCCCACCGCACTTTCCGCAACAACCCGTCTGGAGGCCGTCTGATGGACATCCTGTATCTGCTGATCCCGCTGTCCGTATTACTGGTGCTGCTCATCCTGGGAGGGCTGTGGTGGGCGGTCTACCACGGCCAGTTCGAAAGCGTCGAACAGGAAGGCGAGCGCATTCTCCGAGACGGTTGACTTGCGTCAATGCCGTTCTGTACTGACTGCAACAAACTCTGACTGCATTACAAAAGAGGTGCCCGATGGATTCTCCAAAAGCAAGCACTGCGCACTACAACGACACGGTGGTGCGGCAGTTTTCTATCATGGCCGTGGTCTGGGGGGTGGTTGGAATGCTGGTGGGCGTGGTGATTGCCGCGCAACTGGCATGGCCCGAACTCAACTTCGGCATTCCTTGGCTCAGCTATGGGCGCTTGCGCCCCCTGCACACCAACGCGGTGATCTTTGCGTTCGGCGGGTGTGCGCTGTTTGCCACCAGCTACTACGTGGTTCAGCGCACCTGCCAGGTTCGGTTGTTCGCTGGGCCTCTGGCTGCCTTCACCTTCTGGGGCTGGCAACTGGTCATCCTGGCCGCAGCCATCAGCCTGCCGCTGGGCTACACGTCCGGGAAGGAATACGCCGAGCTTGAATGGCCCATCGACATCCTGATCACGCTGGTGTGGGTGTCGTATGCCATCGTGTTCTTCGGCACCATCGGCACGCGCAAGGTCAAGCACATCTACGTGGCCAACTGGTTCTTCGGCGCGTTCATT
>JBCNOJ010000213.1:0-8387 GCA_039593925.1 Acidovorax sp. | reverse complement strand
TGGTGCAGAAAGCGCTGCGCGATTACGGCGTCACCGTGCCCATCGATGTGCATCTGATGGTCAAACCAGCCTTCTTGCGCCACGGCGCGAAAAATTTCCAGGGCAGTGAGGTCCATGAATATTCTCTTTGTGAGATGATTTATGAAAAATAAATCTCCAAAAAGAATCATATGCTGGAATCTGCCGCCGTGGAAACCCCGTCCCATCAGCCCCTGTCCCATCAGCCCCTGTCCCAGCGCCCATTGGCGGTGGCTTTGGCCGGCATGGCCTCTTTGGCCGTGGCCATGGGCATTGGGCGGTTTGCCTTCACGCCGCTGCTCCCCATGATGCTGCACGACGGCGTTGTCACCCTGGCGGGTGGAAGCTGGCTGGCCACGGCCAACTACTTCGGCTATCTGATCGGCGCGCTGGCCTCCATGGCGCTCCCGTGGGTCGCGCCGCGCGCGCGGCAGCGGTGGCACGCTGCGCGCTTGGCGCGCTGGGGCCTGGGCGCCACGGTGTTGCTCACGCTCGGCATGGCTTTGCCGTTGCCAGCCACGTGGCCCGCGCTGCGGTTTGCGGCGGGTGTGGCCAGCGCGCTGGTGTTTCTCAACATCTCGGTGTGGTGCATGCTGCGGTTGGTGGCGCTGGGCCATGCGGCACTGGGTGGCCTGATGTTTTGCGGGCCTGGCCTGGGCATTGTGCTCACAGGGTTGTCGGCCAGTGCCATGGTGGCTCTGGGCTGGCCTGCTGCGGCCGGCTGGGCCGTGTTCGGGCTGTTGAGCGTAGGCCTGTGCGCGGGTATCTGGCCCGTGGTGCAGGGCCTGGCCTTGCCTGTCGCAGCTGCAGCGGCGCAGGCCCACGGCCAAGTCTTGCCGGGCCAGGGGCCTCTGGCGCGCACGGGGCTCACGCTGGCCTATGGGCTGGCAGGCCTCGGCTACATCGTCACGGCCACCTTCCTGCCCGTCATTGCGCGCGCCGCGCTGCCTGCAGGCTCACCGTGGCCCGATTTGTTCTGGCCGCTGTTTGGTGCGGGCGTGGCATTGGGGGCGCTGCTGTCCACGCGCACACCCGCTGCGTGGGACCGGCGCTGGTTGCTGATGGCCGCCTACTTGGTGCAGGCGGCGGCGATCGCGCTCAGCCTGGTGTGGCCGGGGCCGCTGGGTTTTGCGCTGGGCAGCCTGTTGTTGGGCCTGCCGTTCACGGCGATCACGTTCTATGCGCTGCAGGAGGCGCGCCGGGTGTGGCCCGCGGCGGGTGACAGTTTTCCGGGCCTGCTCACCGCTGCCTATGGCATTGGTCAAATCGTGGGCCCACCCATGGTGGCGTGGATGCTGCACCACGCGGCCACGCAAGGCCAGGGCTTTGTGTATGGCCTGGCCGTGGCGGCGGCTGCACTGGTGATGGGTGCGGTGGTGTACGCGGTGATGGCGTGGCGCTGGCCTCTGGAGACTTTCGCGACACCGCCGCAGCAGGAGCGCTCTGAGCAAGCCCAGGGGCCGGCTTAAAAAATGGTCGTCAGTGCTGCGCCGCAGCGCCCGATGCGGCCGTGCCCGCGGCCAGCGGCAGGGCCAGCACAAAACAGGCGCCGCTGTCGCCATCCGGCCGGTCCTGGCAGTGCACGGTGCCCTGGTGGCGTCCCGCAATCGACCGCACCAGCGCCAGCCCCAGTCCCACACCGCCCGCGCGTTCGCTGGCGCCGGGCAGGCGGTAGAAGGGCTCAAAAATGCGTTCGCGCTGGCCGGGCGGCACACCCGGGCCGTGGTCGCACACATGCACCTCGGCGCGGCCGTGGCGGCGGTGTACCACCACCGTGATCTCGCCTGTGCTGTAGCGGCGCGCGTTTTCCAGCAGGTTGCGGATGGCGCGGCGCAGCAGCTTGGCCACGCCCAGCACCTCCAGCGAATCGGGGCTGGCGCTCACGTCCAGGTCGGCATCCACACGCGCGCACTCCTCGGCGGCCAGGCCAATCAGGTCCACCAGCTCCACCGTGCCCACGTCGGCTTCGCGCGCGTCCAGGCGGCTGGCCAGCAGAATCTCGTCCACCAGTTGGTCCAGCTCGGCGATGTTGCGCAGGATCTCTTCGCGGAACGCGGGCGAGGGCTGCTGTCCGCCCATCAGCTCCAAGCCCATGCGGATGCGCGTGAGGGGCGAGCGCAACTCGTGCGAGGCGTTGGCCAGCAGCGACTTGTGCGACTTCACCAGGTTTTCCACGCGCTCTGCAGCGGCGTTGAACTGGCGGGCCAGGTCGGCCACCTCGTCCAGCCCCTGCTCGGGCACGCGCACCGACAGGTCGCCTTCGCCAAACTTCTGCACGCTGCGCTGTAGCGCTTCGAGCCGCAGCGTCAGGCGCCGAATGATGGGGTACACGCCCAATGCCACCGCCACGCCCACAATGCCCAGCAGCCACAAGAATCCGAAGGGCGGGCGGGTCCAGAACGCAGCATCGCCCTGGTTGCCGCCCGGGCGGCCGGGCCGGTCGCTGCGGTCATCGCGCGGCGGGCGCGGCGCCATCTGCATCACAAACACCTCGCCGTTTTCCGCCTCGATGCGGAACTCGGCCCCTTCGCCCGGCGCCGTGGGTTGGCGCGTGGACAGGCCCCGCAGCACTTGGTTGCCGGCCGGGTCGCGCAGCACCATTTCGCGCGAGGGCGGCACAAAGGGCTGCGTGTTCTGGGCTTTCTGCTCCTCGGCAAAGCGCCAGGCCCAGCCCACAGCCAGGGTCAGCACTGCCATGCCGCCCACCACGGCCAGCCAGATGCGCAGGTACAGCCGCCGCGAGACGGGGTTGGAAAACGACACCAGCTCAGCCCTCCTGCTTGGATGTTGCGTCAGTCTTGCTGCTTGGCAAACACATAGCCCACGCCACGCACCGTGAGGATGCGCCGCGGGTTCTTGGCGTCGGCCTCGATGGCGGCGCGGATGCGGCCCATGTGCACGTCGATGCTGCGGTCAAAGGCCTCCAGTTCGCGCCCGCGCACGGCTTCCATGATCTGGTCGCGCGTGAGCACACGGCCTGCGCGCTCGGCCAGGGCCACCAGCAGGTCGAACTGGTAGGAGGTCAAGTCGGCAGGCTGGCCGCCGACGGTCACGGTGCGTGCGTCGCGGTCGATCTCCAGCGAGCCGAAGCGCAGTGCCTGTGTGGCGGCGGCTGCATTGGCGCCGTCGGTGCGCCTGCGCAAGATGGCGCGGATGCGGGCCAGCAGTTCACGGGGCTCAAAAGGTTTGGGCAGGTAGTCGTCGGCGCCCAGCTCCAGGCCGATGATGCGGTCCATCGGGTCGCCCTTGGCGGTCAGCATCAGCACCGGCACCTGGGCGGCGCTGCCCTGCAACGAACGGATGCGCCGGCACACTTCCAGCCCGTCCATGTCGGGCAGCATGAGGTCCAGGATCACCAGGTCGGGCAAGGGCCCCGCGGCATCGCCTTGCAGCTGCGCCAAGCCACTTTTGCCATCCGCGCGGTGGGTGACTTGCAGGCCCGACTGGCCCAGGTACTCACCCACCATCTGTGCGAGGCGGGCATCGTCTTCGATCATCAACAGTTGCGAGCTCATGGGGGCAGTGTAGTGGGGCTCCGAACAGGGCTCCCATGCTCAGGCGGGGGCGTCTCCCCGTGTTGAAGCCTCCGTAAAGTTCCGGTAAACCGCCGTCAGCAAGGCGGGTGTTGGGTTGCTCTTAAATTGATAGCTTTTGGCGCTTTGAGGTCAAGCGCCAGGGGTGGTTTTGACGCGCGAGGCCAGCCACACCAGCACCAATACCGGCAGGCCCAGCAGCGCGGTCGATGTGAAGAAGTTGGCATACCCGAACGCGTCCACATAGTCGCCCGAGAAGCCCGCCACAAACTTCGGCAGCAGCAGCATCATCGAGCTGAACAGTGCGTACTGCGTGGCCGAGTAGCTCACGTTGGTCAGGCTCGACAGGTAGGCAATGAACGCAGCCGATGCGATGCCGCTGGCCAGGTTGTCGGCCGACACCACGGCGATGAGCGCGGTCACGTCATGCCCGTGGCCGGCAAGCCAGGCAAACAGCAGATTGCTGGCCGCGCTCAGGATGGCACCCAGCATCAGGATGCGCATCACACCAAAACGCATGGACAGCACGCCGCCCACAAACGCGCCAGCCAGCGTCATGATGACGCCGTAGACCTTGGTCACCGCGGCCACCTCGTCCTTGGTGAAGCCCATGTCCACATAGAACGGGTTGGCCATGATGCCCATCACCACGTCGCTGATGCGGTAGACAGCGATCAGCGCGAGGATCAGCACCGCATGCCAGCCATAGCGGCGCAGGAAGTCGGCAAACGGGGCCACCAGCGCGCCCTGGATCCATTCCGCTGCGTTCTTGGCGGGCGCCAGTTGCACTGGCACAGGCTCGCGCGAGAACAGCACGGTGACCACGCCCACCGCCATCGATGCCGCCATCACCAGATAGGCCGTTTGCCAGGCACCGTTCTGGTAGGCCGCAGCACCCTGCAACACGGCCTGGCCCACCGCGGGCGCTACTTCAGCCCGCGCCGCAATCCACAGCACGCCCGCACCGGCCCAGATCATCGCGAGCCGGTAGCCGGTCTGGTACGAAGCCGCGAGCGCCGCCTGGTGGTTGGTGTCGGCCGATTCGATGCGGTACGCATCCAGCGCAATGTCCTGCGTGGCCGATCCAAACGCCACGGCCAGCGCGCACCACACGATGGGGCCCAGCGTCTGGCGCGGATCGGCCAAGGCCATCCCAACCAGGCCCGCCACAATCACCAGCTGCGCCAGCAGCAGCCAGCTGCGCCGCCGCCCCAGCGCGCGGGTCAGCAGCGGGATGGGCATGCGGTCCACCAGCGGCGCCCACACCCATTTGAAGCCGTAGGCCAGGCCCACCCAGCTCAGGTAGCCGATGGTGCTGCGGTCGATGCCCGCCTCGCGCAGGCGAAAACTCAACGTGCCCAGCACCAGCAGCAGCGGCAGCCCCGCCGAAAAGCCGAGCGTGAGCATGCGCAGGCCGGCGGGCTCCAGGTACACGCGCAGGGTTTGCAGCCACGGGGTGCGGTGCGCGGGCGGGTTGTCGGGGCCGGGTGTCTGCGGGGGGCGCGAAGCGGAGGTGTCTGACATGGAAAGCTGCGGGTTGTGCCTATCATCGCCGACACCCTTGCAGCCAGCGTGGCTGCCTCCATCTGGGCGGCAGGTTCTGCTGTGGTCCGAGTTCAGTCAGCGCCGCCCATTATTCCTTCACGGTGACCTTGGTATGTGCCTCTTTTGCCCCAACCCTTCCGTCGCGCCTTCGTCCCCCTGGTCTGCTCGCCGGGCCTTCTTGCTGGCGGCGGGTGCCGCAGCGGCCACGCCGGTCATGGCGCAGGTGGATGTGGGCTCGTCCTCCAGCCTGCGCAAGCTGGTGCCGGCCGAAACGCTGGAGCAGTCGGCCGCGCAGCAATACCGGCAAATGCTGGAGCAGGCCAAGGCCAAGCGGGCCCTGGCGCCCGACAACCACCCGCAGCTGCAGCGCCTGCACGCCATTGCCAAAAGGCTGATCCCGTTCGCCACGCCGTGGAACGACCGCGCCAAGCAGTGGCGCTGGGAGGTCAACCTGATCGGTAGCCAGCAGATCAACGCGTTTTGCATGCCTGGCGGCAAGATCGCCTTCTATACCGGCATCCTCGACCAGCTCAAGCTCACCGACGACGAGACCGCCATGATCATGGGCCACGAAATGGCCCACGCGCTGCGCGAACACGCGCGCGAGCGCATCGCCAAGACGCAGGGCACCAACCTGGCGCTGCGCCTGGGCTCGCAGCTGCTGGGCCTGGGCGACCTGGGACAGGCGGCGGCCGGGCTGGGCGGGCAGTTGCTCACGCTGCAGTTCAGCCGCTCGGACGAGAGCGATGCCGACCTGGTAGGGCTGGAGCTGGCCGCGCGCGGCGGCTACGACCCGCAGGCCGCCGTGAGCCTGTGGCAGAAGATGGGCAACGCCACTGGCGGCAAGCAGGGCGGGCTGGCGTTCTTGTCCACCCACCCCTCGGGGCCTGCACGCATCAAGGAGCTGCAGGCGAACGTGCCCAAGGTGCAAGGCCTGTACGAAGCCGCACGCCGCAACGGCTGATGCTGGTGCTTCGCCAGAGGGGGGTGCTTTGGTTTTAATAGCTGCTGGCGCTTTATGGATAAGCGCTAGAGGCCATTTTGGTCATAATTTTGTGGTTACCCCTGGCTCACGCGGTTGCGCCCCGCGTGCTTGCTCTCGTAAAGCGCCTTGTCGGCGCGCGCGATGGCGGCCTGCAGATCGTCGATGCCTTGCACCAGCGACACGCCAAACGACATCGTCAGCAGGATGGGCGTGGTGCCCACCGGGAGGGGCGTCTCGGCCACGATGGCGCGCATGCGCTCGGCCGTGGCGCAGGCGGCGTCCAGCGGGCTCGCCGGCATCAGTGCCAGAAATTCCTCACCGCCCCAGCGGGCCACCACGTCGCCCTCACGCAGGTTCTCGGCCAGCGTGCGTGCCACCGCAACCAGCACCTCATCGCCCACGGCATGCCCGTGCTGGTCGTTGATGCGCTTGAAGTGGTCCACGTCGCACAGCAGCAGCGCCACGGGCGTGCCGTCGCGCTGGCTGCGCGCCAGCGCCTGCGTGGCCTGGGCCTGGAAGTGGCTGCGGTTGGCCAGGCCTGTGAGCGGGTCGCGCGTGGCCTGCGTGCGCAAGCGCTTTTCGGCGATCAGGATGGTGCGCCGGTAAAAGGCCGCCAGCGCGGCCGACATGGCAAACACCAGGCAGACGTGGACCCAGTTCACGATCTTCACGCTCTGTGCCGGCAACGGGGCCAGCGGCCCCAGGTGGTCGCACAGCCACTGCAGGCCCAGGTAGTACGCCAGCAGCGCCAGCACCAGTGGCGCCGCAAAGCCGCGCGTGTTGGCAATCACGATGGCCGGGATGAACAACAGCAGGTAGTAGTGAAAGCCGCTGTCCCACCCAATCAACAGCGAGCCCAGGGCCGAGTGCCCTATGACTTCCGCCCAGATCAGCAGCAGCGCCAGTGCGTTGCGGCGCCGCTGGATGAGCGCATAGGCGCCCAGGTACATCGCAATGCTGAGGGCGTTGACGGCCGCCAGCGGCACCGATCCCAGCCACAGAAAGAGCAGGATGTAGCCCACGTCGATGGTGGCCGCCGTCAGCGCCACACGCTGCACCATCGCCCAATACGCCTTGCCTGCCAGACTGGAGCCGCGCTGTGGCATCGAGAAAGCGCGGGGCGGATGGTGGGGCCCGGCGGGCACGGAGGGGCCGAAGGCAGACGGTGCTGAGCGGGAGGCGGACCGGGGTGCAGAACGTGCCATGGCGGGCAATGGGCCGTTGGCCGTGAGCCAACCGCTGGGCGTGCAACAAAATGTCACATTCTAGAAAGTGACTGCAGCGGCCTATGGGCAGAACTGGTGGGTAGAGGCGCGCCAGTTGGCGGGATCACCCCGCCACGCAGAAGCACCCACGCCAACTTAAGTCAGGTAATATCAAAAAAGATAGCTATCGGCGCTTTCTGGGTAAGCGTTAGAGGCCAAAAGGGCTTGAAAGTGCTTGATCAGGTGCCACCCACATACGGGTTGCTTTGGCGTTCGCGCCCAAAGGTGCTCTCCGGCCCGTGGCCTGGGATGAACACGGTCTGGTCGCCCATGGGCCACAGGCGCTGCGTGATGCTGTCGATGAGGTCCTGGTGATTTCCCTGCGGAAAGTCGGTGCGGCCGATGCTGCCCGCAAACAGCACATCCCCCACAAAGGCACGGTCGATTTGCGGCGCATGGAACACCACATGCCCAGGCGTGTGGCCGGGGCAGTGGCGCACGGCCAGCGTCTCGTTGCCGATCTGCACCGTGTCGCCATCTGCCAGCCAGCGCGTGGGCGTGAAATGCTTTGCGGGTGGAAACCCGAACATCGCGCTTTGCTGCGGCAGCCCGTCGATCCAGAACTGGTCACCCGGGTGCGGGCCCACGATGGGCAGCGACAGCCGCTCCGCCAGCTCGCCCGTGCCGCCCGCGTGGTCGATGTGTGCGTGCGTGAGCCAGATCTGCGAAAGCGTGATGCCCAGGCGCTGCACCTCGGCCAGCAGCACGTCCAGGTCGCCGCCGGGGTCGATGACGGCGCCCTGGTGCGTCGCATCACACCAGACGAGGGAACAGTTCTGCTGAAAAGGCGTGACGGGAACGGTGAGGTATCGGAGCATGGGGATTTGGTAGGAGCATGACCTTGAGCACGCTTGGCAAGGAGCGGGGTCTGCAGCGAGTTTCGCACACCGCTTTGGCCACGGCGTTCGGGGCAACCAACGGCCCTTCAGCCCACCGCGAGCCCCCGGGTGCGGTGCGCTGCCTGCGTCAGTCCGCTTCCAGCGGGCGGCCCAGCAAACGGTCAATGGCCGAGCGCAGGCCTTCCAGCGAGGTGGTGTTGAG